>JAEEQG010000047.1 GCA_016285185.1 Spirochaetota bacterium | reverse complement strand
CCGGTACATGAAATAGAAAAAGATGTAATGGCAAAAACTACTGCAATAATAAAAAATAGAAAGTTTTTGGATTTTTGTTTCATAAATAGCAGCCTCCATTTATATTTAAAAACATACTAAATAAACAAACAAAAATCCAATATGATAACAAAAATTTAATTAAATTGTAAGAATTTCGGTATGATCCGCAAATACAGCCACTGTGTTTTCTTCGTGTGCGGAAACCTGTCCGTCTGCTGTTAAAACGGTCCAGTCGTCATCTGCAAGCAGAACATCGGCTGTTCCCATGTTAATCATGGGCTCGATTGCAAGAACCATTCCGGGCTGAATGCGCGGGTTTGCACCGCCTCTTTCTATTACGTTGGGAACTGTAGGGTCTTCATGTACATCGAGCCCTACGCCGTGTCCGCAGTATTCGTACACAACGCCGAATCCCGCCGCTGTAGCAATGTCATATACAGCCTTGGAGATGTCCCGTATGCGGTTACCGGCTTTGCATGCTTCTATACCGGCTTTGAGGCATTTGCGGGTAACATCAACAAGTTCCTGTGTTCTTGGAGGAATTTTGCCGACTACAACGGTTCTTGCGGCATCGCTTATATAGCCGTCAAGATTAATGCCTATGTCAAGCGAAACAAGATCGCCGTTTTGGATTTTGCGTTTTCTGGAAGGAATGCCGTGGATAACCTCGTCATTTAATGAGATACAGGCAGCCCCCGGAAAGCCCTCCTGATACCAGGCAGGTTTTCCTCCGTGGTTTATAATAAAATGAACACAAAGATCATCTATATCTTTTGTACTCATTCCTGCTTTTACCTGTGGAATGAGATACTCATAGAGTTTTGCAAGCAGTTTGCAGGATTTTCTGATACCGTCAATTTGTTTTTCGTTCTTAAGTCTAATCATAACAGTCCACCAACAAATTATCTGTATTTTCTTTTTAACTTTTCCGAAACGCTGATACTGGAATCAAGCAGTATCGCTTTTTGCAGGCACATGGCTGCGGTATGAGAATCTCCGATTCTGTCGTAGGCTTCGCTCATGAGTTTTAGAAAAAAGGCGTTGTCTTTTTTTGTAAAACCCAAATCAAGGGCATCTTCCAGAGCATCGAGAGCAAGTTCGTCATGTATGTTTCCGGGAATTTTTTTTGTAAGCAAATTCCTCGCCAGTGCCATTACTTCCGGAAAAAAGTGTCTGAAATATGCATAAGAATACTCCATACGAATGACTTGTGCAAGCAGGAGATATGCATCGTAGTATTCAGCGCGGAAAATAAGTTCTTCCGCCAGAATATAACCCAGATCCATAAAGTCTTCTCTGCTGAACCACCGGGCAAGAGAAAAGTTTATTCTAGAAGTCATCATTCGTTTAAACTCCGCGACTGCATCGTCTTCGCGGTTATGAAGCAAATCAAAGAATATTAGTTTGCTGCGGCTTTCATCATCTTCGCGCTGTAAAAGCCATTCCCTGTAGTCGAATGATTTTTTTTGTTCCGTGCGTTGTTTTGCTGCTGTACGCTCAAAATCGAATATAGAACGCTGATAACTGTCGCACAGAATCTGATATGCTTTTAGGAGTTTTTGGAATGCTTTTGTACTAAGGTTTTCTTGTTTTGAAAGGTCGGGATGGAGTTCTTTCGCTTTTTTACGGAATGCGGTTTTTATCTCGGCTATTGTTGCTTTAGGACTGACACCCAGTATTTTATAGCAGTCTTCCACAAAACAGATTATCCTATCTTTTTGCCTGAAGCGGCAGCATGATCAATGCTTTCTATGATATCAAAATAATCAAGGCACATTCCCTGTTTTTCAAGCTCTTTCATAAGAAGATGAATTGTTTTATTTGAAGAAAGTCCTGATTTGACGACAAAAGCGCAGCCTTTTTTGCCGGAAAAATTACCTGATGAAGAAAGAATTTCGAGGAGTTTTGGCGGCAGTTTTGCGCCTATAAAGTTAGGAGAGGTTGTTACAACTGCAATATATTCATATGCAATGGTATGCAGACTGTCTGCAGATTCAGTTGTGCCGTTGAAAATATCAACCTGATGACCGTTGGAAACTGCACTTTTTTCAAGGTTCTTAAGGATTCCGGCATGTTTTTCGTTTTTTGTATCTAAAAAATGTAGAATAAGTGTTCGCATATTTTACCTCATGCCATTTTATACAGATTATCTATATCTTTACCTTTTACAACGAGTACCGGACAATGCACGTTCCTCAGTATTTTTCTGTAAGATGAAGATATTACGTCTTTAAGATCTGTTCCTTCTTTTTCATAACCGCCTAAAAGCACAAGCTGAGCATCAAAATCGTCTGCACAGGCTGTTATTTCTGACCATACGGCACCTTTACGCAGTTCGGTCTCTATTGTAATACCCTTTGCAAGTCCAAGTTCAAGGGCGTATTTTAAATAACGTTCTCCGTCTGTTACAAGATTTGATTCGTATTCAAGGCTTTCTTCGTGTAGAAAAAACTTGCTCAGTGTAAGCTGTTTTAATGTTGCCGTGTCTGCAACATAAACTGCCTTTACATTGCATTTGTATGTTTTTGCAAGTATTACGGCATATTTTACAGCAGAAATTGATGATTCAGAACTGTTTACGACAACTACAACATTTTTAAATAATGATTTAATCATTTTTCTTCTCCTGTCTGCTGTTTAGCTTTCAGAGTTTTCAGTACAAAGACATTTTCGCGTTCGCGTTCTTCAAGAACGCTTTCTATGTAGACTTTTGTTTCGGAGGTTTGAGGAATAACCATTTTGTCCAAAGCGTTTACACGTCTTTGGGTTTTCTTTACTTCTGCCGCAAGTCTCCAGACAATTGTCCTTATAGAAGCCATTTCCGTCAGGAGTTTTAATAATTCAAAAAACTCCATCATAACCTTATCGGAATCTGCAAAAGAATCCATGAATGAGTAGAAAAGTTCCCTCTGGGGGAGTTCTACATCGAGTGTTATGAACGGTATACCTGCTATTGTAACATCACTTTCGGAAAATTTAAAATCATATTTTACAGAAGCTGCAATATGTTCAACTCTGTCGCTTCCTATAGCCAGAAGCATGTTTTTAAGAGCCGGATATGCCTGCTCTATGGTTTTGTTTATGTTGTGCTCAAGCAGTTTGACTTTTTCAACCAGATGCATAAGTTCCATAACAAGAATCTCGCGCTTTTGTTCCAAAAGTTCATAACCTTCCTGTGCTGTTGCCAGCTGTTCTTTTATGATGAGGAGATTTGACTTTGTGGGCGCAATGTTCATTTTTGCCATGGACTAATCCTCAAAATCGTTATCGTTGTGGGGCATGTATTTGTCAATATGTTCGGGCTTGATTCTGTACAATTCTTCACGAGGCAGTAAGGAAAGAACCTTCCAGCCTATGTCCAATGTCTGCTCGATTGTGCGGTTTTCAAATTCACCCTGTGTCAGAAAATCTCTTTCGAATGCTTCGCCAAATCTGAGGTATTTTTTATCAAGTTCGGAAAGTTCTTCTTCGCCGATAATTGCTGCAAGGTTTCGGATTGTTTTTACCTTTGAATATGCAGCAAAAAGCTGGCTTGAAACATCTTTGTGATCTTCTCTAGTCATCCCTGCACCGATACCGTCTTTCATAAGGCGGCTTAAGCTCGGCAGACCCGCAACCGGCGGATACATGCCTTTTTGTGAAAATTCGCGGTCAAGTACAATCTGTCCTTCGGTGATGTAGCCTGTAAGGTCAGGAATCGGGTGCGAGATATCATCGTTAGGCATTGTAAGAATTGGTATCTGGGTTATTGAGCCGTTGGAGCCTTTTATTTTTCCGGCTCGTTCATAAAGCTCTGCAAGGTTTGAGTACAGATATCCAGGATAGCCTTTGCGTCCCGGAACCTCGCCGCGTGTTGTGGAAATTTCGCGCAAGGCTTCGCAGTAGTTTGTCATATCTGTCATTACTACTAGAACGTGCATTCCTTTGTCGTACGCCAGATATTCCGCTGCAGTCAATGCACATCGCGGTGTTATGATACGTTCGATAGAAGGTGCGTCTGCAAGTGAAAGAAACATTACAACTTTTGAAAGAACACCTGACTGTTCAAATGTGTCCGTAAAGAATCGCGCAACATCGTATTTGATACCCATACCGGCAAAAACCATTACAAAGTTTTCGTCGCTGCTGCGGATTTTTGCCTGGCGGATAATCTGTGCTGCGAGTTTGTTATGGGGCAGACCGTTTCCGCTGAAAATAGGGAGTTTTTGCCCGCGGATAAGTGTATTCATTCCGTCAATAGCACTGATACCGGTCTGGATAAAGTCACGCGGATAAACTCTGGCAAACGGGTTTATAGGGTATCCGTTTACGTTGATTTTTTTGGAAGAAATGATTTCGGGATAGCCGTCAATAGGTTTTCCGAGTCCGTTAAAAATACGTCCCAAAAGTCCTTCGCTTACACGCAGTTCCATAGGTGTATCAAGGAATTCAACTGTGGAAGATTCCATATCTATACCACTTGTTGAACCGAATATCTGTATTACTGCGTATTCTTCAGAAACGTCTATTACACGGCCTGTACGTTTTTCGCCTTCTCTGTCGCGGACAGCTACTATTTCATCATAAAAAATGTTTTCCGTTCTCTTTACTATTACAATAGGACCGTCAACGGAAGTGATTCCCCTGTGTTCTATTCCTTTCATCCTATGTCCACCTTGTTATATAACTTTTCAAGCGAATCAAACTGTTCTTCAAGATGCATTTTTACTTGGTTTATCTTGTCCAGAGCATCGTTCGGAATTGTTGTTTTTATACGAATTATTTCTTCTCTTACAGGCAGAGAATTTATTTTTACAAGAGGTGTTCCCTGTTTGATACAATTCCGTGCTCTTTTGAGGAATTCGATTATAAGTGATAAAATAAGAATTTGTTTTTCGGGAACTGAGTAAACATCGATATCATCGAACGCATTCTGTTGAAGGAACCCGTTTTTAATCATCTCTGCAACTACCAGTACGATTCTTTCGGAATCAGGAAGTGCATCCGGTCCTATAAGGCGTACAATCTGCTGAAGTCTTTGTTCTTTTTTCAAAAGATCAAGTGCTTCCTGACGGACATCTGCCCAGCGGCTGTCAAGTTTGTCCCACCATTCTTTTACTTCGTCAGCATATTCTGAATATGATTCAATCCATCCGATAGCGGGGTAGTGACGTGCGTTTGCAAGTTCTCGATCCAATGCCCAGAAACAGCGGATAAAGCGTTTTGTATGCTGTGTTACCGGTTCTGAAAAGTCACCGCCTGGCGGTGAAACTGCACCGATTACTGAAACAGAGCCTTCTTCGCCGCATAAGGATGTTACGCGGCCTGCACGTTCGTAGAATTCGGCCAGTCTTGTAGGCAGGTAAGCAGGAAAGCCTTCTTCTGCCGGCATTTCTTCCATACGGCCGGAAAGTTCGCGCAGTGCTTCTGCCCAGCGGCTTGTGGAATCCGCCATGATTGCGACAGCCATTCCCATGTCGCGGTAATATTCAGCAAGTGTGATTCCTGAATAAAGTGAAACTTCGCGTGCTGCTACCGGCATGTTTGATGTGTTTGCGATGAGGATTGTGCGTTCCATAAGAGAACGTCCTGTACGCGGGTCGATAAGAGTTGGAAATTCCGTAAGAACATCGGTCATTTCGTTTCCGCGTTCTCCGCATCCTATGTAGATGATTATGTCAGCATCGCACCATTTTGCGATTGCGTGCTGAGTCATTGTTTTTCCCGTTCCAAAACCTCCCGGAATTGCGGCGGTTCCTCCCTTTGAAAGCGGGAAGAAAACATCGATTACGCGTTGTCCTGTAAGGAGTGGTTCTGTAACGGTGAGTTTTTCCTGATACGGGCGTGGCTTTCGCACCGGCCAGTATTGGGCGAGGAAAATCTTTTCGCCTAGCTCGGTTTCGGCGATAACGTCATTTATTGTATAGCTGCCTTCTGCAACAATGGTTTTAAGTGATTTTCCTTTTGTTGCAGGCGGAATCATTATTTTGTGATTAACGGAAGATGTTTCCTTTACTGTTCCGATAATCTGTCCCGGTTTTATTTCTGTTCCGGCTGAAACTGCCGGTACAAAGTGCCATTTCTTTTCTTCATCGAGGGGTGTATTTCTTTGTCCGGGGAGAAGAAATGCGCCGGATTCATTATACATGTTTTCAAGCGGACGCTGTATTCCGTCATAGATTGTTCCTACTAGTCCCGGTCCCAGTCTGAGTGAAAGAGGGCGTCTGTTGCAGAGAACTTCTTCGCCGATGTGCATTCCGCTGTCGTCTTCGTAAACCTGAATTGTTGCTTTACCGTTTTTAAGGCGGATTATTTCGCCGATCAGTTTTGCGTCTCCACAGTCTACAACATCGTACAAGCCGCAGCTGTCAAGACCTTCTGCATAAATAACAGGACCTGAAATGCGGGTAATTCTTCCTTTAACTATATTGTCTGTCATTGTTCAAATCTCCCGCGAAACAGTGTATTTGCAAGCTCAAAACGGTTTGTATCCATAACACCGTTCAAAAGTTCTGCAAGGGTTACACGGCACATTACGGATTTATCTTCTGTCTCTATGTACAAGCCGTCTTCAAAATCTGTGCCTGTCTTTTTTCTTTCAGTGATTGAAGAAATCATCTGTTTTCCAATGTTTTTTTCAATGAGAGTCTGTGCGGATGCTTTTGAAAAACCCGTATATTGTACCGAAAGCTTTTTGTTTTCCAGAAATGGTTTGTAATGTACGAGCAGTTGTTCTACGAGTTGTTCTTTTTGTTTTTCAGGTAATGATGAAATATATTTTTTTGTTGCTTCTATAATACTGTTGTTCTGAAAAGATACAAGAAAACGCTCTTTTTCAAGCGGTAATGACGCATCAAGATCATTACTGTAATTTTTCAGACGTTCTGCGTACAACTCTTTTTTTTCAGCTTCCACTGTTTTTATACGGGATTCTGTTTCATCAATTATACGCTGTCCGTCAATGTCAGCACGTTTTAAAAGCTTTTCTGCTTTTCGGCGTGCGTCTTCCTGTATCTCTTTGTCCAGGATTTCCGTTGAACGAAACTCTTTCATACTAAAACTCTCAAATTCAATTTTGTTTTTGCCAATTTAAACTGAAATACCGATAGCTTCGCGAATTGAATCAGTTAATGATTTTTTGCCTTTCAACCTTCCCTGCAAACCGGGTATTTCTACAATCAGAGGATATTTACCTGACTTTTGCCAGTCGATTACCTCTTCTTCCAGCATAACAGCAACTTCTTCCGTAAGTATAAGAATTTTTGCACGCTCCTGATTTACCGGAGCTGCTGCAAGACCGCTGCCTTTGCCTGTAATACGGTTAAAAATTTCCAATGCTTCTGTACGGTTTACGGCAACTTCGCCTTTTACGCCTACCAACGCAAATGCCAGCACAAGTTCCCGTTCACCAATAACAAAATATTGCACTGTTGTTTTTCCTTACATTATGATAATCAAAAGTGCAACAAGAAATCCCCAAAGACAGATACCTTCTGCAAGACCAACAAACGGAAGTGCTTTACCGGAAAGTTCTGAGTTTTCTGCCATTGCACCCATTGCGGCTGCACCGATTTTTCCAACGGCAAGACCACCACCGATACATGCAAAGCCAACTGCAAGTGCTGCGGCAAAGTATTTTAATACAGAACCAGCTTCTTTTGCTGTTGCTTCTTCACCTTCTGTCGCTGCAAAAAGCGAAACGGCAATCAAAAGCATGATTAATGTTAAAATAATTTTTTTCCCTTTCATAATATTCTCCTGTATATAATTTGACACTATGGTCGGTATTTGAATTGAAACGGTTTGAACTCAACACCTGTTTCCGTAAAAAACTTTGAAAAGAATTCATAGTATTGCAAACGGATTACCTGTATTGCAACAATCATTCCTTCAAGTACAATTACAACGGCGTTGCCGATTATTAATACTGCTACTCCTCCTATGCCACCAAGCATCTCGTTCATAGTACAGATTATGTAACCGAGAACGACGTGTGCAAGGGCAAATGCACCTACGCGCAGGAAACTTACAGTATTTGACAGGTAGTTTGAGACAACATCAAGCAGTTCTACAACACCTTCTATTATCCCGACTCCCAGGCCGTTTTCGAAACATGGTTTTTCATGCTCAAAAAGCCTTTCAAGCGGATGTGCAAAGAAAACTCCCAAAAGTGAAAGTCCTATTACTACCCAGTCGTAAATTGCTATTTTGTGATGGAATGCGGCAATTCTTACGGCAAGCGCAATTGTGTACCAAAAGAAAACCGCACCGCAAAGACCAGTCTTACCAAAGAAGGCATGTCCCCATTTTTTGAGTGAGACGTTGTTTATAAAGTTAAGGACAAGACCTACTGAGTTAATGATAAAACCTACTGACAGCGTAAAACCAAAGAAGATGAACACCAGCGGCATTGTTTCTTTGCTCGGCATGAGATGAAGAATCGGTGCAAAAGCGCGTTCTTTTCCGACGAACAACCCTGTTACAAAGTAGCTGAATGGTTTTAACAATTCTTCGTTTGTAAAGAATTCACCGGTCAAAAGCCCCATTATAAAACTGGAACACCCAATGGCTATGAAAATGAGTCCGTACTTGTTCCAGCCCTTTACCGTTACAAGGTTAAAGTGAAGGAGAAGTCCTATCAGAACAAACACAAGACCTTGTCCCGCATCGCCGAACATAATACCGAAAAGCAGAATAAAGAATGCGGCTACAAACGGGGTAGGGTCGATTGTTCCGTATTTTGGTGCACCGTAGCCCAAAATCAAACCTTCAAAACTTTTTATGAATTTTCCGTGTTTGAGTTTTACAGGGACTTGTTCCCTGCCTTTCTGAACGGATGGAATCTCATTCGGCTGATACTGGCGGATTGCAATTCTGCCTTCTGTAAGATTGTCCAAATCTTTTACAAAAATATCTGTTTCATAAACCGGAATCCAGCCTACAATCCTGTAAACAAGCTCTGTAGCTTCAAGCTTGTCGCGCAGAATTTGAACCTGCATTCCTACGGAAAAAACCTGTAAAAGTCTGAGAAGTTTATCCGCATGAGTTTTTGCAAAAGATGTGCGCTGTTCTTCGATTGCAGCGATTTCAGTTTTTTTGTCTTCTATCTGTTGCTTCATTCCTTCGAGCATGTCGTCCGGGATTCCCTTAAAGTCTTTGGGTATCTCCAGAGGAATAAAACCGAATTTTTTAAGTTCTGTATCAAGGGCGAATCTTGCTTTTCTTGAAGTTGCCACCATTATACGTGAATTGTCATCTCCAAGCGGAATGATTATTGCGCGGTCTCCCAGTGAAAAACGCATGCTTTCGAGTGCATCAGGATCTATTTTACCGATTCTCATTGTGAGAAATGACAGATGTTCCAGTTCTGAATAAGAAACTTTAAGATTTACAAAAGAAAGTGATTCCTGATACGTATCGTTCAGTTTTTTCAGTTCGTCAGAAAGCGATAATTCTCTCTCTCGCATTTCATCTGTAGTGCTGATTATCTCGGAAGCTTCCCTGAAATCTGCATCGGACGGTCTTGAAAGCGGGCCTGTATAATCGTCTGAGTCATTTATGTTAAGATAGGCACGAATCAGCTGAAGTTTGTCAAAAACTTCCTTTGAAGTATTTGGCGTGTTTGAGGAATTTTCCTTTAGCTGGGAATAAAACTGGAATACTCCTTTTTTGCCCAGATATTCAATGACGGGATCTACATCCTGTTTCATTATCATTAATTCGATAAGCCGCATTTCTGCTGTTTTTGCCATATATTTCTCCAAATACTACACTACACAGGCAAAAGTTTTAAGCTGTTCCGAATCAATATTCAGACGCAGCCCTTCTGCTGCTGTGCGAATGCAGTCAAGCTCATGCTGTTTTATTTTAAACCACGGTACAAGTACTGCAGATGAACATGGAAACTTATGAAAAGTTTTCAATGCCTGTTTGTTAATTTTAACGTTTATGGACTTTTGAAACCAGCGGGGGTCGATGGACCATATTTCTTGATCTGTTACCGGATTTATCAAGTCCGCATACTGCCAGTCACTCCAGTCTTTGAACGAATCTGTTGCAAAACTTAGTGTTTTTATAGCTGGTGAAGCGAGTATGTCGTTTTTGTTTTTTTTGTCGGCCCATACAAGATGAGCTTTTATTTCATCATCGTTCATGTTGTAATATACACGGAGTCTTATTGCCCATAAAATATTATTCAGGATTATTTCTTCACTTATGATTTTTTCCATTGCGGCACGTTGTTCTCCCGGTTCTTTCTGAACAGCCTGCCACAAAAGTGCAATATACTGCGAATCGAGCTTTTGTTCAAAAGCCTGTTGTTCCTGAATCTCAACTTTTTGGGTGTACCACGAAAAAGGAGTTCCGCTTGTCATTGCGGCTATATCCTTGTGTAACTGCCACTTTATTTGTGAGAATTTTCCAATGTCGGTAAGTTCCGGTAACTCCGCCGGATTCCTACAGACAGCATAATTGAACTTTTTAAGATTTGAATAATCGTAAAAACGGATAAGCTGGAGTGCTACCGGGTCTGGTTTTGAAAACAACGCCAGGCTGTTGCAGAAATCGTCAATAAAACGTTTTTCTGCTTCGGTTTCGATTTTTTTCGCAAGTAATGATTCCGGTACAAGCGGAATCTCGGAGTTAAAGAGTAAAACCCACAAATCATGAAGGCTGTTTACCTGAAAAAGCTTATTTGCCCTGTCTCCGACAAAAGCTTTCGATAATTTTCCGCTGATTCTTGCATATACAAAATCTGCTGCACTGGAGTTATTCATAACTTTGCCTCATTTGCAAAAAAGCAATGTCTCCAGCAGATGGTTAAAGGCATTTTCATCGCACTGCCAGTTTTTTATTTCGTTGCAGTACGCGTCGTATTCGGTTTTATGACGATCGTCCAAAAGTTTTACGGCTTCTGTATATTGTTTTTCCTGTTCGGCAATGATTTTGTCGTAGGCTTCTTTATAAATGTTGTCTGCTCTTTTACGGAACTGTTCTATATGTTTGTTGTATTCACTCTGCGCATCGGACAGTAAGTCAGCCGCAGCCTGTTCAACTTCAAACAAATGTCCGATTATATCCTGATCCATCATACCGACAGCCTCTTTATTTTAGTTTATGCAGAAAAAACTGATACTTATACTGAATCCAGCTGATTTTCGTAGCGGCATAAAACACTATGAATGTCAGCGGATGATTTTTGCTCCATTATCTCATTGAAAAAGTTTTTATTTTCGAGAATATGCGCAATCCGTTTTAAAACAAACAGATGTTTTTCACTTTCATCCGAAGATGAAATAATCAACAGAAACAAATTAACCGGTTTCCCGTCAAGCGAATCAAAGTCTATTCCTGCACGTGAAATGCCGATAACGCCATGAATGCCTTTTAGTGTTTCAGATTTTCCGTGAGGGATTGCAATGCCGGGAATAATTCCTGTGGACATTTTCCTTTCACGGTCTTCAACGGAAGAAAGAATTTCTGAACGGTTTGCACCTGGAAAATGTGAAACAAGCTGCTCCACAAGTTCTGCAAGTACCTCATCTTTATCTTCACTTTGCAAATCAACGACTATTGCGTTGGGAGAGAAAACTTCTCCAAGTACCATAAAGACCTCGCGTGTTTATTCTGAAACGAGATTTGCACCTGTGTCCTGTGCAGGTGTTTCAGCAGCCTTGTCTTCTGTCCACCACTCGGCGTTTTCCTGTTCCTGATTCTGGACAGAAGGTGTAAGTGTTTTAACAGCAGGTGTTTTATTAAGATATGCAAGACCAAATGTTGAAAGGAAAAACAGTGCAACGAGAACGTATGTTGTTTTTGTAAGAACGTTTGCTGACCGTGAACCGAAAGCCTGTGTTCCGGCACCGCCGAAAAGACCTCCAAGACCCTCACCTTCTTCATTCTGAAGCAGAACAAGAATAACCAATAATATACATACAATGATAAAAGCTATAAGAAGAACTATACCGATAACACCCATAATTGTTTTTTCTCCACTGTAATAATTGTTTTATAAGGAATCTTTTGGAAGATTTCCTTTTAAGTTCGTAATAAATGCTCAATTAATATATAAAAAAAGAAAATTTTATGCAATAGATAGTTTTTTTTCATTTTTAGCATTGTACAAAAATCTGATATGGTGTAATGTCAATCTTACCACAAAAAAAACTGCCGTTGACAGATTTGGTTATCCCCCAATAGTAGTGATGAAAATGCAGGTTTTCATGGGACTACAAGTAATGGAGAACGTCGATGCTTGAAAAAAAGGGCACCAATCAGTATTACATTACCAGACAGGATTCCACTGAATCTAACGCTCGAAGCTACCCGAGAAAGTTTCCTTTTGCACTTGCAAAGGCACAGGGGTCATGGATCGAGGACGTAGAAGGAAACAGTTATCTGGATTTTTTGTGCGGAGCAGGAACTCTCGCACTGGGTCATAACGACCATGACGTAAATCAGGCTATGGTAGAGATGCTTACAAACGGCTCGCCTCTTCATACGCTGGATTTAACCACACCTGTAAAAGATGAATTTGTACAGACAGTACTTTCTCTTCTTCCCAAAGAACTTTCAAAAAATGCGCGAATACAGTTTTGCAGTCCTTCCGGTACGGATGCGACTGATGCTGCAATAAAGCTTTGTAAAACGGCTACCGGTCGTTCTTCTGTAATTGCGTTTTCAGGCGGTTATCACGGAATGGGACACGGTGCTCTTGCTTGTACCGGCAATCTTAATGCAAAAAACAAGGTTCACGGTTTAATGCCTGATGTTCATTTCTTCCCTGCGCCTTATTCCTACCGTTGCCCGTTCGGACTCGGCGGTGAAGCCGGTGTAAAAGCAGCGTGTACGTACTTTGAGCGGACATTGAAAGACCCTGAAAGCGGTATTACAAAGCCCGCCTGTGTTATCCTTGAACCAATACAGGGTGAGGGCGGTGTTATTCCTTTACCTGTCGAATTTCTCCAAACTGTAAGGCGTGTTACAAAAGAACTGGAAATTCCGATGATTGTAGATGAGATACAGTGCGGAGTAGGACGTTCCGGCAGGTTCTTTGCCTTTGAATATGCGGATATTGTTCCCGATGTAATTCTCAGCTCAAAGGCGATTGGCGGAAGTCAGCCGCTTTCAATCGTAATATATCACAAAGATCTTGATAAATGGACACAGGGTGCTCATGCGGGAACATTCCGCGGCAACCAGCTCGCAATGAAAGCTGGAACTGTTCTTATAAATAAAGTTTCCAAGCCGGAATTTTTGGCGGATGTTGTAAGAAAGGGCGACATCATAAAAAAACGGCTTTTGGCACTTAAGGACAAAGTTTCCATTATTGGCGATGTCCGCGGCAAGGGCTTGATGATTGGCACCGAATTCGTAAATCCTAAGGGCGAAAAAGATTTGCTCGGTTCTTTACCTCCAAGCGGTGAGATTGCGGCAAAAGTACAGAAACTTTGCTTTGAAAACCGTCTGGTTGCAGAAAAAGGCGGAAGAAACGGTTCTGTAATGAGGTGTCTGTGTGCCTTGAATATAACCGATGAAGACATTGAAAAGGCAATGGATATATTTGAAAAATGCGTTTCAAAGGTTGACAGTGAATACAAATAGCTGTTTTCCTGTAAATTAATATGTATTTTGTTAAAAAAGCTGTAGAGAAAACTTTACGGCTTTTTTTATGTAGGGGAGTATTTATGCAGACTTTTCTGACGCACGAAAAGCAATCTCAGAGAGAGTTTTCCGCTTATATAAAAAGGACTGAAAAAGCAATAAGAAAAGCCTTTAAAAAAAGTTTTGGTGCTGCGTATTCGGGGCTTACACCGCAGAAACTTGCTGCGGCTATAAAAACTGACACAATTCTGCCGGAAAAGGGGATGGGATTTGACAAAGTTCTTGTGTTGGCAGAAAAAACTGTTCTGCCAAATCTGCTTTGTACACCGTCTTCAAGTTATATGGCGCATCTTCACGGACCAAGCCTTTTGGAAACGATTGCAGCGGAGCTTGTAATCTCTACTTTTAACCAATCGATGGACAGTTGGGATCAGTCGCCTGTTGCAACAGAAATTGAAGTGCAGGTTATACGCGCTTTGTGTGATTTGTATGGTTACAACAAAACTTCTGACGGTGTTTTTACAAGTGGAGGCAGCCAGTCTAATCAGACCGCCATTATTCTTGCAAGGGATTGGTTCTGCAATGAGATTCTGCATTGGGATGTAAAAAAATACGGGCTCCCGCCGCAGTATACAAAACTGCGTATGTATACCAGCGAAATATCCCATTTTTCAATGGAAAAATCGGCGCATATCCTTGGGCTTGGTTATGAATCGGTTGTAAAAGTTCCGGTTGACGCCAAAAAGAAGATGGACACCGTTTTACTTAAAAAACTTGTAGAACAGGATATTAAAGCCGGCAATATTCCTTTTCTTGTCGTCGGAACAGTTGGAACTACGGATTTTGGTAGTATAGATGATTTGAATGAGCTTTATGAGATTGCACGGAACAATAATATGTGGCTCCATGCGGATGCCGCGTATGGAAGCGGTGTTATTATGAGTCGAAAATACAGGGAACTTATCACGGGAATAGAACTGTGCGATTCAATAACTCTGGATTTTCACAAAATGTTCCTGATGCCTATAAGTTGTAGTGCTGTTCTTGTTAAAGACGGAAAAGATTTTGAAGCTCTTACCGTTCATGCGGATTATTTGAACAGAACTGAAGATGAAGAAGACGGGTATACCAATCTTGTAGATAAATCAATTCAAACTACAAGACGTTTTGACGCACTTAAAGTATGGACGGCGTTTCAGGTACGCGGAAAAGACGGCTGGAGCGAGTTGATTGAAACAAGTATGGAAAATGCCAGATATTTTTACAATCAGCTGAAAGATGACAGTAATTTTGAGGTTGTAACGGAACCTGAAATTTCTTCTGTCGTGTTCCGCTTCTGTGACGGAAACAAAAATACGGATGAGATTAATAAAAAAGTTCGCCGCCGTTTGATTCACGAATATGGAACAATAATCGGACAGACTGTAAGCGACGGAAAGGTTTGTCTTAAGTTTACACTGCTTAATCCGCTTATAACTCATAAAAAACTTGATGAATTGAAAAGCCTTATTACGGCGATTTCAAAAACAGCGGCTGAAGAATGATAAGGACTGAAGAACCGGCGGGACAACGCCTGCTAAACCTTTTACGCGGAAAACATCTCATGCTTGCTTCCGCCGAATCCTGTACCGGTGGTATGATTTCTTCGTTTATAACATCGATAGCCGGTTCGAGCGATGTTTACAGTGGTGGAATCGTTTCGTATACAAATCAGGTAAAAAACCGCATACTTGGAGTTTCGGAGAGCACTCTGCAACAATACGGAGCGGTAAGCGAACAGTGTGCCGGTGAAATGGCTGCCGGCGCGGCAAAACAAATACAAACTGAGATTGCGTTTTCCGTAACCGGAATAGCGGGACCGACCGGTGGAACAGAATTGAAGCCTGTTGGTACAGTATGTTTTGGTTTTTATATAAAGGGAAAAATCGTTACAGAAACATGTCTTTTTGCCGGTGACCGCAGTAATGTGCGCCGGCAGTCTGCGCTGCATGTTATAGAACGCTTGCTGGAACTTGTATCAGTTGTTTAATTCTCAGCTTTTATACGGATTCCTGTAAAGGTGTGATTGTTCAGCGTGTTTTCGTTCCAACCATCCCATTTTGTTGAATTGAACAGGTTGTAATGAACCGGATAATACAGCGGAATTATTGCGCCGTCCTCCTGTATGGCAATTGTTTCTGCCTGTTGTAAAATCTCATCTCTTTCACTGCCCTGTGACATTAAAGCAGCTTTCCGTAACAAAGAATCAAATTTGTCACCGGCATATTTTCCGTCATTGTTTCCATCTGTTGAAACTAGTTGTTCCAGGAACGAAGCAGCATCACAATCTTCGCTTTTCCAGCCGCCTCTTGCAATGTCAAATCCGCCTCCACGCCTGTTTGCAAAAAAAACATCCCAGTCGGTTTCTTCCATAATACGGATTTTGATGTTGAGATTCTTTTTCCATTCATTTACGACAAACTCAGCTATTTCTCTGTTTACGGTTTTTGTTGTATTTATGTAGAGCGAAAATTCCGGGAAATTCTTCCCATTTTCATATCCAGCTTCTTTCAGCAGTGTTTGAGCTTTTGCCACATCATACAGGCTGTCAGCTTTTGATTCCATTCCGAAAGCCGGCGGCACAAGTGACATGGCAGGAATAGCATTCCCTTTTAATACTGTATCAGTAAGTTCTTTTCTGTTGATTGCAAAGATAAGCGCTTTTCTTATTTTTTCACTCTCAAGAAGGGGATTGTTCATGTTCAGGTAATAATACTGGGAACAGGAATCAGAGGCCGTTGTAAAATCAGGATCATTATCAAAAAAGCCTTTTGTTTCTTGGTTTATATCGGCTATCCAGTCAATTTTTCCGGAATGATAATCATCATACAACTTTTGACTGGTCTTTACTTTTATAAAAACAATTTTTGAAAGATGTACACTGTCTTTGTTCCAGTACTTGGGATTTTTGACAAGTGTTAGCTTACCGTCTTGTGATAATGACTGAACCTTGAATGGACCGTTTGTAACTATGTTCTCCGGCGTACACCAATTGTCTTCGAGTTCCAGGATTTTGTGGACCGGAAGAACAGCAAATGCAAAATGTCTCATTCTACTGACGGCATCAGGAGTCGGGCTGTTGAATGTAACTGTTAGTGTGCTGTCATTTACGGCTTTTATACCCAACTCTTCAAAAAATGTTCTGGACTGGTGCAGTGGTAATGCGCCTTTTATCAGTTCCGTAAGCATATATGTGTATGGGGTTTCATTTTCTGGTTTTAAAAGGTATTTCCATGAATTAACGACGGACTGTGCTGTTATCTTTGTGCCGTCACTCCATTCTGCATTTCTTATATGAAAAGTTACGCTTCTGAAATCGTTTGAGTATTCCCAATTTTCCGCCAAACCAGGCAGAATTTTGTCTGTTTTTGAATCATAGTTTACGAGACCTTCAAACAGAGCTGAATAAATACGCCTGTCTGCATCGTTACGGATAGATATAGGATTAAGATGAGGTTCCGCATCTCCGTTTGCGATTGTCAGCCTGGATTTTGCTGAAAAAGAATCGCATGCGGTCAGAATAAGTATGCAAAAAACTGAAAAGAGCACAAGAAGCTTATTTTTCATATTTAGAATATAGCAAATTTATATGGTATTCACAAGCGATATTCTTATTTGTGTGTATTGAAAAATGAAAACAATCCCTTTGTTCTTCCATTGGTATCAGTTTTTTGCAAGGAAGAAATGTTAAAAATGTCCAAAATGATAAATTTTATGTAAAAATAGTTTGTAGTTTTTTAATTCATGGTTTATAATAATAAAAATACTATGAATGAGGCACTGTATTTAAAGAAAAAATATGTTTATCTCTTTAAAAAGGCGTGTTTTGTCTTTGTTTTTTTCTTTAGTGCCTGTTTTATTTTTGCCGGAAAAAATTCTTCTCAGAGGTCTTATTTCAGCAACGGATGGTTCTGGGCAGTAGATGAGGGAGAATCCCGTGTATACAAACCAATGGAATCGGTAGATCTGAAAAAATTGACCCCATACGTTACTGATGGTAGTGGTTTTATCTGGCTCAAATATGAATTTGAGATTCCTGATAACCTCAAAGGCAGTAATCTTTCGATTTTTATCGGTTGTATTGATTTAGCAGCGGAATTTTATCTGAATGGTTCTCTTATATCTACTGCAGGTCGATTGCCTCCTAACGAATTCTGTGCTGGAGCTGCTGCCGTAGCCTGCACTTTCCCATATTTTATGCTTAATATGCAGGAATCTAACACATTTTTAATCAAGTTATTTATAGATGGAAAAGGAGGATTAAAACAGATTCCCTTCCTGAGTACGTATCATGATGTTCAGGCGGAACTTGAAAACGTAACTTTTATTTCCAAAATGCTTAACCTTATGATTGCTGCTACTGAAATAATCATGTCAATATTCTATTTTCTGGTTTTTATAAGAAATCCAAAAGATAAAGAATATCTGATGTGGGGCCTCACACTTCTTGGTACTGTCTTTTATCTTGTTCCATACTATATAGATTCAAATCTTTTATTATGGAACAGTATGTCATATTTGACATTTCAAAAACTTTTTGCCAGTATTTTTGCGTTTGTTACAGGTTTTTTCGCTACATCGTTTATGATACATTTTTTCCATGACAGACAGTCAAAAAGTGTTGTTGCGATTCGCTTAGTTTTATTGGTTCTCCCGATTCTTATTACGTTATACATCCCTTCAAATAACATTTTTTCAAGGTTTTTACCTGTTTTGTTTTTGTTTCTTGCGGCGCAAATCGGGTTTGCTGTTTTTTCAATTATCAGGAATTTTTTAAATGGCAGGATTAAACAGGTAATCATGCTTGTAAGCGGGTTTATTCCTGTTCTTATTGGTCTTGTTTTAGATTTAATTATAAAGGTTATGCTCGAAGATACATCTTTGCCGTTATTTACGGTATTCGGATGGGAACTTACCGGCGGCTTTTTTATGTTTATTCTTACGTACCGTTTTTCAACTTATAGAAAAACCGCTGAATATCTTAATGAAAAACTGGAAAGTGAAGTTGCAGATCGTATAAAAGAGTTAAAGGAAACGAACGAAAAGCTTCAGATGGAACAGGATGAATCGAACAGGGAAATGGATTTGGCGGTTCATGTGCAGCGTTCTTTTTATCCTCAGATTATAACATCGTTGAACGGCTGGGATATGGCTGTACATTTCAGACCTTTTGCCGGAGTTTCAGGTGATTTGTATGATTTTTATATTAAAGGCAGAGAGCTTGAAGGTTTAAGTTTGTTTGATGTCTCGGGACATGGAATTGCAGCCGGGCTCATAACCATGCTTTCAAAAAATATAGTTTTCAGAGTTTTTAATGAAAACCGTAATGAAAAGCTTCCTATAGTAATGGAAAAACTGAACGAAGCAATAATCAAGGCAAAGGGTAGTATAGAAAATTACATGGTTGGTCTTATCCTGCGAGTAGATCCTGACGGTACTCTGGAAATAACTAATGCAGGGGGACCTCCGCCTTTGCTTTATTCAAACAGATCCGGTACTGTCTCGCCTATTCAAACTGACAAAAAACAATTTGGTATGATTGGTGTTGCTGATTTGCCGGTTTCGTTCCAGAATGTGACTTTTTCAATGGCAGGCGGTGATACTGTTGTTTTTACTACAGATGGTCTTACAGAAGCAACAAACCCTGCAGGTGAAGAATTTGGTCAGGAGCGTCTGATTGAAAGTCTCTGTAATAAAGAGCGAAAAACCGCCGACCAGAAACTTGCCGGTATACTTAAGGATTTGACTACTTTTGTTGGAAGTGAACCTTTGAGAGATGATATTACTCTTATTGTTCTTAGAAAGCAGAGTGATACGGATATAGAAGAACTGGAAGCATACGGAGATTTGGAGGAACTGGAAGAAATAAGTGATATTGACGAATTATTCTCCGGTTCTGATTCCCTTGGTATTGAAACAATGAGATAATATTGGTTTTAGAATGGAAGAAAAGCAGTGGTTTGAAAAAGAAAAATTCTGGTTGGAATTTGCGCCTGTAATGTTTGATGCTGCTCACTGGGCAGAGGCTTCGGCCGTAGCAGAATCTGTGTATAAAATATGTGGATTAAAAACAGGTTCGTCAATTCTCGATGCAGGTTGTGGTGTAGGTAGAATCAGCGTAGAATTGGCTTCTCTGGGTCTTAATGTGACAGGTATTGATTTAATTCAGCCTCTGCTTGATACTGCAAAAGAATCAGCTCTTGCTGAAGGTGTTTATATAGATTTTGTTAAAGCTGATTTACGTTCCTATATTTCAGACAAACCTTTTGATGCTGCCGTCAATCTGTATACTTCCTTTGGATACTGTGATTCAGAAGAGGAGGATTCGCTGATTCTTTCAAATATAGCTTCTTCTCTAAAGTCCGGTGGAACTTTTGTTATGGAATGTTTGAGCAGAGAGATTGAAGCGCGGGATTTTATTGAAGGTGAATGGTTTGAGCGTGCAGGAAAAACTGTGCTTACGGATTTTTCCATCGTAAATGATTGGAAAGGATTGCGTTCCCGTTGGATATTAATTGATAATAAAACCGGTAGTCGTTATGAACATGAATTTGTACAACGGCTTTATTCCGCTCCGGAACTTAAAAAGACAATGCTTTCGTGCGGATTTAAAAATGTGGAACTGTACGGTGATTTTGACTTGTCTTTGTATGATTACAAAGCAAGAACAATGATTATAGTGGCGACTGTCTAATTGCTTCCTGTGGTAGGTTTGAGACCCTCAACCATAAATTCCGGCGGTACTTTTGACGGTCTTCCCTCATGTGTTACACAGGCCCATGTAACCATTGCCTCCGCGCTGATTGTGCCATCTTCTTTTTTTATGGTTTGCTTTATTGTTCCTGAAACAGCTTTCATTTGTACAGGTTCTGACTCTATGGAAAGTGCATCTCCTAAAAAGGCTGAAACTTTGTAGTGTATGTCTACATGAGTTACATATAGATAATAACCTGCTGCAACTATACCGTTGTAATCAAAACCAATAGCGTTGAGATAATCCATTCTGGCATATTCGAGATAATTGAGATAAACAGCATTGTTTACATGGTTGTATGAGTCACATTCATATGGTCTGACTACTAATTTTGTGATGTGTTTCATAGTTACAGTATATGACAAAAAAACATAATATGTAAACAGGTCTCGATGTGATAATCAAAAAAAATTGAAACCGAATAAAATAACTTTATTTTTTTCGTCTTTTACCTGCAGTGCTGTACTTTTTCCGGTTCTGTTGTTTGTTAGAGACTGTCCTTATTGTATCCGGTGAATAAAATCCTTCTTTCCAGTTAAAGCGGTCTGTTTCTGGCAGCGGCTTGCCGCTGTTGTAGGATGCCATAATCTGTTTTAGTTCATTCCGTTTTACATCTGTTTTTGACAAGTCAATTAAAAATCGTGAAAAACCTGTAGACTTCAAATAGCTCTGTTTGTCCGTGATGGAAAACGGATTTTCCGGCAGAACAAATGAACCGTCAGGCGTTGAAAGTGCTTTAAAAACACTGCCCTCTCTGTCCGAAAAATACATAAAATCATAGTTTTCCGGTAATTGAAATCTCATACGAAATAATGCCGGATATGCAAATATTGTCACTAAAACACGTTTACGCTGGTCCACGGAAAAGGTTTCAAGAAGATTGTCTTTTGAGTTTTCAATTGGAGTAATCAATGCCGTAATATCCTGATTTTCCAGCCATGAAACAGCCCATCTGTTGAATGTGTAAAGATATGGACCTGCTGTGAGAAATGCTTTTTTACCTCTGAACATAGCGATATGTCCTGGATTGTTTACAATCCAGTTTTTAAAACCAGCTTCCAAAAGATAATCAATAATTTCAACCAGCTTATGTTCACTTCCCTGGGGTAAATAGGGATCCAGTGAAATAATCGTCTGCTTTTTGGACAGGGGAACTTTATCTTTTTGGTCCAAAAGTGCTTCTTTTGTCTGGGAATTCAGTTCCAAAATCACTCGGACAGGCTTTTCTGATTGTACGGTAAGAGCATCTTTAATTGTAGAAACCTGAAAATATAACCCTTCAGGGAACGATTTTTCAAAATCAGTATCAAGTGGTGAAAGATCAAGGATTGGAAGCAGCCGATCACCAGGTTGTGTCCTGAAACGACTTATATCTTTAGGCAGAACATGCGGGTAGCATTTTGACATATTTTTTGTCTGTAAAAGATATACTGAATCACCTGTACTGAAATTTTCGGGGATATCAATCCAGTAGGAATTATTATCTGTAAATGTATTTTTTATCTTCCAGCTTTCACGTCCTGAATCATCCTTTTTGTGCAACCTTATCGAATCTCCCGGTTCTGCATCGTAACTTCCGCCGGTAAGAGTGGCATAAAGTCCTGCCTTTTTCCCCTGCAAATGTTTTGTTTTTGAAATTTTACCGAGATAAATTCCTGTTCCACTAGCCTGTTCCGGATTAAGGATGTTTTCAGCCTTGTCGGAAGTGTACCAATAAGCGGTTTTTGATCTTGCAAAATCTGTCGCTAATAGTCTTTTAGCTGTTGCAATAGATCCCTTTTTATCTTCTTCCCAGTGGTCAATCAAATAGCGGTATGCTGAGACAACACTGCCTACATATTCTGCGCTTTTCATCCTGCCTTCTATTTTAAATGAGGCAACTCCTGCATTTATAAGATCTGGAATCTGGTCAACAAGCTGTAAGTCATATGGTGAAAAATAAAAGCCTTGTTTGATTCCGCTTGCGCAATCGGCTTCATAAAGTCTCCTGCATGCTTGGGTACACATACCACGATTTGCTGATTTTCCTCCGAGATAGCTGGAAAATAGGCATAAACCTGATTCACTTACACATAGAGCACCGTGAACAAATACTTCCAGTTCAACGTTTGTTTCCTGTTTTATCTGTTTTATTTCTTCGAGATTCAGTTCTCTTGCCAAGACTACACGTTTTATTCCACTTCGGCTCATTGTATTTGCGGCTTTTGCACTTGCAATGTTCATTTGTGTTGATGCATGAATCCTCAAGTTTGGAAAAAACTGTTGCACAAGCCTTACTACACCATAGTCCTGTACAATTATACCATCCGGTCCTATTTTGTTCAGATAGTCAAGAAAACGGTACATTTTTTCAGTTTCATTTTCTTGTATAACTGTGTTTACTGTTACAAATATCTTTTTCCCAATTTTGTGAAGAGAATCTACTGCTGCTTCAAACTGATTCCAGGCAAAGTTAGTTGTCCTGAGTCGGGCGTTAAAGGCTTTCAGTCCCAGATATACTGCGTCTGCTCCTTCGTTTATTGCGGCGTCAAGTGCTTCCGGATTTCCTGCCGGTGCTAATAATTCTGGCATTTTACAGTCCTTTAACGAAATTTGATTACAGCATATCATATAGTAAAAAATGATTTTTTTCTATACAGCTCGATAGGTCAGATTGGTCTTCACTGTAAAAAACTAATACAGCACAGAATTTACAACTAATGACTTTAAATCTGTGCTGTCGCTTATCAGCCTTTAGTTTTGGAATGGTTTTGATGAATTTGGTTTTCCTGGACTTATTGTGCTTGTTGCAGTTAAAAGCCAATTGTTTTTATCAGCTTTTCCTGCTGTCATCAAGTTTCCCTGCCTTGATATGCTTCTTGTACTAGTAAGATTTGCGGTTGAGACGGCGGAACTTATATCTGCGCTTCCCTTCCATGCACCGTCTTTAACGGCTCTTTCTGCGGCAGCAACTTGTGATGATTTAGGCCATACATCCTTTTTTTGTTCACTTAACAACAATGCATCCATAACTTTCCCGTTTTTTCGTTCTTCAAGCAGGATAACATCTGTTTTCCCTAATCGTGCAGAAGTGTTGACGACCCATAAATCCCTTGCAGTATCTGATGACCAGTTTCCTCCTGAAAGTGCAAGATTGTCATCAAGTTCATCAACACATACATCTTCAAGTTTTCGCATGTGCAGAGTAATGTATTCACCTGCATCAACTTCAATGGGTGGAAACTCATAACGACAAGTATCCCCGTCATATGCACTGTAAAGGCACATACCTGCAAGGTTGCCGGATGTTCTTGTGAAAAGTTCAACAAATTCTACGCTGTTTGCTGTTCCTTTATTGCTTTTCATGTCTGTTTGTATTTCACTTAAAATTACATCCGGCAGACGGTCGTTGTATGCGGCAAAGATAGAAGTAAAGGTTAATTCATTTCCTCCTGAATCAGAAACTAAACCTTGTATCCCGTAGTATTTACCGATTTCAGTTTCGTCATCCAAAATAACGGCTAGTTCAATTTGGTTTTCCTTGACAACTGAAAGAGGAATTTCACTCTCAAAGGTAGTAAACAGGCTGTTCTCTTCGCTAGTCTGATCTATTTCACCTACTTGAACGGCAACAGGATTTATTTCCTTTGAAAAACTGAGTTTCAATGTTCTGCCGTCTAAAACATCCATAGAAACGAGTTTTGGTGGTGAAAAATCCCCGCTGATAACTTCCGCAACTTCTGTGGTTCCCTGCTGTGATGGAACATTACAGGAAAGCATGGTTGGAATAACCATAATTAAGGCGGTTATTTGCCCAAAATTCAAACTTTTCATTTTTTTTAACTCCTTAAATGGATAAAAAATATGTTTTTAAGCCTACGGCTTTTGTCTCTATATGTGTTATTGATTTGGGATGTGTTTTTTTGTCATTTTTTGAAAAAAAAAAGAGCATATACTGATTTTTTTTGTGAAATCTGCAACTGTAGACAATAAGTTTATTTTTTAATATTCTTAATAAGAGGAAAACATGGAAAAAAATACTATATTTTGTAAAGATGATGACACTGATGCTGAAAAAAAATCAAATGATTCAAGTGCAGAAGTCATTAATGCAAAGTTTTTAAAAACCAGACAGATAATTCTTTCTGGTGAAATAAACAAAGAACTTGCTGAAAAAATTATCCGCCAGCTTTTAGTTCTGGAAGCAGATTCTTCTGACCCGATACGTCTGTATATTGATTCACCTGGAGGAGATGCGGATGCAGGCTTTTCAATTTTTGACATGATTAGGTTTATTAACGCACCCGTATATACAATAGGGATTGGTCTTGTTGCGAGCGCTGCTGCTATAGTGCTGCTTGCTTCACCCAAAGAACGCCGTTTTGCATTTCCTAACAGCCGCTATCTGATTCATCAGCCGTTGAGTGGTATACGGGGTGTTGCTACCGAGATTGAAATTCATGCTCAGGAATTGGAAAAAATGCGGGTAAAGATTAATGAACTCATTTCACAGGAGTCTGGTAATCCTGTAGATAAAGTTCAAGCCGATACTGACAGGGATTTCTGGATGAATTCGGAAGAAGCGAAAGAATATGGTCTTGTTAATGCGGTGATTACTAAAAGATCAGAAATGTAAATTGATGTAAACCAAAAAATATGTTACCATGAAGTGTCATGGAATTTGAGTTGACTTCTGAACTAATTAACCAAATCGTGTTTTCTATGGAAGATCAGAATGAGTGCTATTTATTGGATTCGTCTGTACCGGTTTTGTTAAAGAAAGAAGAAGTTCAGGATTTCGATTCAGAACGTTATTATACCTTGCCGGTTTGGGATTCTATAAGTGGGTTCAAGCTGATGGAACAGTTTGTAACTGTTTTGAAAAATACATTTATTGCGGATAAATTGCGGAGTACACTGCTGGCAGGAAAAGGAGTTTTTCGAAATTTTAAAAATGTTCTAAAGGATTATCCTGAAGTTGAAAAACAATGGTTTTCTTTTAAAGAACAAAAGATGAAACAAGTTATTTTGTCTTGGTACAATGATCTTCGGGATTTTTGGGGACTTGAACAAATTGAACCTGAACCTGAGGATAATTCTGAACTTGTTCAAGATGATTTTACTTTCAGGTCATTTCGTAGTTCTGATATAAACAGTTTGCGTTCATCCGTTGAATCTGTATTTGAGGATATAAATACGGAATATGACAGGGAGTCGGCTTCTGTTTTGTCATTGTTGTGGAAAAAACAGCGTGAGTTTGAAGATGACAAAAAGCGTGTCATGATAATTTGCGAATCAGTTTCGGAAGATTTTGCTGGTTTTGCAGCAGCGTCTTATTTTGACGAGGAAAAAAAAATACAGAATGCTGTTTTAATGACAAGTTTTCTGATACTTCCACAGTTCAGAGGATTAGGTCTTGGGAGAGAGTTACTGAGAAGAATATTGCAGGAATTAAAACAGCAAAATGTAAAAAAGGTTTTTTTTACGGATTTGCTTATACCTGATTTTTTCTGTTCGGTATTAGTAAGGGAAGGTTTTTCAAAGCTTGGTTCAATTTTTTGTATTGATTTATAAAAAAAATCAGAGTATTTTTAATTTGTAAGTTTTTTATTTTTTTAGAAAGGAGTTTGTTGTGTCATTAAAAAAAGATTTTTCATTCAGTGCTGAGCAGATTTCAGCGATTTTACAGGATGCAGTAAAGAAAGTCAAAACAGAAGAAGATCCGTATGAATTAACAGAGTTGAAAAAGATATTCAAGAAAAATGTTCCACTGACTTTAAGAACCTATGTGGCTGCATATTTTGCAAAGCAATTGTCTTCAAATTATCATACAGGAACTTATCAGCGTCGTGATCGTTATTCCCGTCGTTCACGTTTTGATGAAATTCCGCAAAACCGTATGCGTGATCATTCAACCGAAACAACAATCGGTACAAAACCACCTGTTGCTCGTGCAGAAATTGCAGAAGAATATGCTGCTACTGTGTTTGTAAGCATTGGTCGTAACCGTCATGTTTATCCTCGTGATCTTGTTGCGCTGATTTCACAGGCAGGAGGTGTCCCTCGTGAGCGTATTGGTGAAATCCGTGTTTTGGACAATTATTCATTTATACAGTTGTTCGCGGAAGATGCAGACGGGGTAATTTCTCTTCTCGATGGTTATGAATATCGAGGAAGAAGATTGAGTGTAAGCTATTCCAGAAAAAAGAATGAGGCTCAACCTGTAGAAACAACAGATGAACTTTCACAAGATACAAATTATACTGATTCTGAACGGACTGAAGTGAGCCACAGTGAAGATTTATAGAATAATCTAATTGCATATATGAAAAAACTAAAAACGAATCCTGCACAGTTTTAACGGGATTCGTTTTTTTTTTGTTCGTTTACGAGCCAAGTGACTCATTGCCCTTATGTAAAAAAATAAGTATATTTATTACATGAAAAACAAACTAATTCCTGTTACTCTGCTTACCGGTTATCTGGGAGCGGGAAAAACTACACTTTTAAATTATATTCTGAATAATCAGAAAGGCTATAAAGCAGCCGTTATTGTAAATGACATCGGAGAAGTTAATATCGATGCAAGCTTAATCGAGCGTGGTGCAAGTATTGTTGAAGAAGATAAGGGCTCAGTTGTTCCTCTTCAGAATGGTTGTATCTGCTGTAATCTTAAAACAGATTTGATGAATCAGATAATTTCTCTGGCTAAACAAAACAAATATGATTATATCCTGATTGAAGCAAGCGGAATATGCGAACCTATGCCGATTGCCCAGACAATCGAAATGCTTTCCGGTAATACCGGTGACAGAGGAATCCCTGTTGTATGTAAGTTGGACAATATTGTTGCTGTTGTTGACGCATTGAGGCTTGTTGATGAGTTTGGCAGCGGAAACTCCCTGCTCAAAAAGGACCTTGAGGAACACGACATAGAAGCGCTTCTCATTCAGCAGATAGAGTTCTGTAATACAATCCTGCTTAACAAAACCGATTTGGTAACACCTGAACAGCTGGCGGAAGTTAAAGCTGTAATAAGAAAACTTCAGCCGACTGCTAAAATCATTGAGACTCAGAAAGCTGTTGTTGATCTTAAGGAAGTTCTCGGTACAGGTGCTTTTGATTTTGAAAAAGTTTACTCAACGGCAGGTTGGATAAAAGAGCTTGAAGAACATGATGAAGATGATGATGACGACGAGCACGAAGAACACCACCATGAACATGAGGAACATCACCACCATGAGCATGATGAGCATCACGAACACCATCATCACGACCATGAACACGGTGAACATAACCATGTTGACGAATTTGGTATAAGCACATTTGTTTATCAGGTAAGACGTCCGTTCGACAGAATGAAACTTGAAAACTTTGCAGCCAACTGGCCTGCAACTGTAATCAGATCTAAAGGCATTGTTTGGTTCAGTGATGACAATGATGCCGCCTATGTTTTGGAACAGGCGGGAAAGCAGATAACTGCAGGCTATTCCGGCGATTGGATGGCTACGGCTCCCAAAGCACAGATTAAACGTGCGCTGGCTTCTGACCCGGAGTTTGCCAAAAACTGGGACGAAAAATACGGTGACCGCATGGTAAAACTTGTGTTTATCGGTCGCAATATGGACAAGAAAAAAATTGTTTCAGATTTGGATGCTTGCACGGTAGAGCCCGCCCTATAGGTATTTTTTTCGGCAGGAGATTATCAGTATGCTGACAGAAAAATCCATTGTCCTGTATAAGAATCTCCCGGCTGTTGTAAAAGAATGCGGCGAAAAATATACTATAGCTTTTTCCGTAAAATCCGGTAAAAAAATGGAAACAAAAACGCAGACCGTCCGCGAAAAAGATGTTGTGGTTTTGTTTCCAGATTCATCTGATGTGTCGGACTGTGAACGACTGTATGAGGCAGAACGGAAAATCTCGGAACAAAAGTCACGGCTGGATGATTCTACAAAAGAAGTATACCAGTTATTTGAAGCTGATGAGACTCAAAGCCCTGTAGACTTTTCCGAACTGTGTGAACTTGTGTACGGTTCGTTTTCAGCGGTTGAAAGCTGGGCTCTTTATTCATACTTTCATACTTCACCTTTTTTTAGGGAAGATTTGTCTTCCGGACAAATTTCCTATTCACTGCGTTCTAAAGATGAAATTGATTCGCTTATTGCAAAGCAGATAGAAAAAAGCAATGAACAGGAAAACCGAACCGCTTTTATCAGCCGCCTAAAGTCAAAAAAAAT
>JAEEQG010000046.1 GCA_016285185.1 Spirochaetota bacterium | reverse complement strand
TCTGCCGCGCAAATCCGCGAGCTGCCAGCTTGAAAGTTCCAGAACAACAGGTGTGTTTTCTGTTGTTTCTTCCAAAAACGTAAGCGGGCTTACAGTTATATTTCCGCCAAGAAAAGTTTTGAAGCCTGCCTGTTCCAAACCATAGTGGATAGCGCTAACAGTTGAGGATTTTCCTTTGCTGCCTGTAACCGCAACAATGGGAGCTTTTGAAAAACGCAGAAAAATGGAAATATCAGTTTCGATGTTTTTGGCGGCGGCAAGGTATTTGTTGTTTTCGTATTTAACTCCGGGATTTTTGATTACGCAGTCAGTATTTTCAAAATCTTCAATACGGTGCTCACCCAGGACATAACGGATTTTTGTGGAATCCGCTCCAAGACTGCGCTCTATTTCTTCAATAGATGCCTTGAGTTCCTGTTCCGTTTTCATGTCGGTAACAGTTACATTTGCGCCGTATCTGGAAAAAAACAGGACAGAAGCTAGTCCGCCGCCGTTCAATCCGAGTCCCATAATAAGAACATTTTTACCCTTAATAGATTCGAGACTTGAGAACGGACATATTTTTGAATAAGAATGCGGCATATTATCGGCTTGTTTTGAGCTGTTTACGCTTTTTAAAGCGGGTTATTGCCAGTTCCAGCAGCTTTTCTATGAGCTGTGAATAATGCAGACCTGACGCCTCACACATTTTTGAGAACATACTGATTGATGTAAAACCGGGGATTGTGTTTACCTCATTCAAATACAAACGGTCATTTGTTTTGTCAATAAAAAAGTCCACTCGTGACAATCCGCTCAAATCCAATGCCTGATACGCTTTTACAGCAAGTTGCCTAACTTCTCTCAGTCTGGAATCATCCAAATCCGCGGGAATCAGCAAAGCTGCTCCGTTCGGATCAGTATACTTGGCCTCATAATCATAAAACTCGTGTGACGGCTTTATTTCTCCTGGTGTATATGCAACAAGCTCATCGTTACCTGTTACGGAACACTCTATTTCTCTTGCCTGGATGCATGGCTCTATCAGTATTTTTTCATCCCACAAAAAGGCTTCGGCTATTGCTTTTTCAAGTGCGGCTTTATCTACTGCTTTTGATGCACCTACAGAACTGCCTGCACAGCATGGCTTTACAAAAACAGGATATGTAAAATCTCTTTCTACCTGTTTGTAAATCTGCTCCATTTCAGCATCGTTTTCTTTCTGATAACGGCGGACACATACAAACGGAACAACCGGCAAACCTACCTGCTCCCAAACTTGCTTTGTCTTTTCCTTGTCCATGGAAACAGCACTCGCCATTACACCACCGCCGACATAAGGGATTTCTGCCATTTCAAGCAGTCCCTGAGGACAACCGTCTTCGCCGTATGTGCCGTGCAAAACGGGAAATATTACATCTACAGGAAGATTCTTCGCCCCGAATTCGGAACCCAGAACGATTAAACCGCCGTCTGTTCCACCACCGGGTACAACGCTGACAACCATATCAGACATAGTCTGTATCTTTAATATGGCTTTTTCATCATTTTTTACTCGTTTGATTTCGTTGTTAGACTGTAAATACCATCTACCGGTCTTTGTAATACCGATAAGCAGTATTTTGTGTTTTTTTGTATCAATATTTCTTACAACTGATGTTGCAGAAAGAAGAGAAACTTCATGTTCGCCGGTTTTTCCACCGTATAAAACTGCTATAGTCATTATCTAAACCTCCGAGTCAGTGTATCCCATCTCCAGCAGAGCTTTTTCTGCCTCGCTAATTTCATCATACGGAACAACTCTGTCTTTATAAATGATAGAGTTTTCATGTCCCTTACCTAACAATAATACAATATCATCCTTTTTCGCAAGTGAAAATGCTTTTCTTATTGCAGTCGGTCTGTCAGGAATCAAAAACAAATCCTCATCCCTTACAGAATTTGTACAGCCTGCCGCTATCATCTCAAGTAGTTCCATCGGATCTTCTCCGCGCGGATCTTCATCTGTCAAAATTACTATATCAGAGTATTCGGAAGCGATTTTTCCCTGAACAGGTCTTTTTTGTGTATCACGCTCACCACCTGACCCGAACAGCGAAATAATCCTTCCCTTTGCACGTCGCTTGAGAGGCGGGAAAATAGTCTCAAAGGAAGAGGGGGTATGTGCATAATCCACAAGGACTTCAAAAGGCTGACCCTTTTTTATTGTGCTCATCCTGCCTTTTACAGGTAACAGTTCCGGCAAAAGTGGTATTAAATCGCCGAAACTCTTCTGCATCAATCCCGAAACAAGGATGCAGGCTGCAAGAACATTATAGATGTTGAACACTCCGGGCAATTTGATTTCTGCTTTGTAACGATTTATAACTTCAAATGTATCTCGCTTTCTTTCAACTTCTTCTATGGTAAAACGTTCACCATGAGAATCGCTTTCAATGTCAGCTGCATGAAAAATCCGCTTTATCTTTTTAGGAACAGAAAAAACGTCTTTCATGGCAAAGCCTACTGTTTCATATTTTGTTGCATTCCCAAAAAAATCCGCAGCAGGGTCTTCCAGATTTACAGCTGAAATCGGCATTACTTTTTCACCTGATTTTTTGTGATTGTGCTTGTCCAAGGCTCTGAAAAGGTTTGCCTTGTCATCCTTATACTGTTCGTAAGTTCCGTGAAATTCCAAATGCTCATGTGTAACATTCATAAAGGCGACCGCATCGAACAAAACGGAACCCAACCTGTTTGTTCTCGGCGAAAGTCCGTGAGAGGATGATTCTACAACTGCATATTCGCAGCCGTTTTGGAGCATCATATTGAGTTTTTCATTTATGATTGGAGCTTCGGGCGTTGTCTGATGCTCAGGATTCGGAACGGCTTCACCGCCGAGAGAGTATTCGACGGTTGAAATAAAGCCGCATTTTTTGCCGCACAAACGAAGCAACTGCCATACTAAAAATACTGTTGTGCTTTTTCCTTCTGTGCCTGTGATTCCGATTACTTTAAGCTTTGAAGACGGATAATCGTAAAACGCATCCGAAACAGGCGCCATAACAAAGCGGCTGTCCGATACCTTAAAACAATTTGCTTCTGGAGGAATAGCTGTCGGCAAATCGCCCTGGTATAAAACGGCGGCAGCTCCGTTATCCAAAGCTGATTTTATGTATTTATTACCATTTTCATGTATACCTGGAAGCGCAAAAAACAGAAAACCCGGTTTTACATGCCGGGAATCAAAACTGAGTCCGGTAATTAGGATTTTACCTTGTTCTTTGGTATATGTTTTGATTTTAGCTGCATTCAAAAGCACAGATAGTTCTTTTTGCATGATATTTATATTAGCCTCATTTTATTTTTACTTCAATATGTGTATAATCAGAGTATGTATGAAATAAGAGTTGAAACGGAATTTGCCGCCGCACATTTTTTAAAGGACTATCACGGAAAATGCGAAAATCTGCATGGTCACAATTATACCGTTTTTGCACATGCAAAAGGTAATAATCTGGATGAAGGCGGTATGCTGCTGGATTTTGGTGAACTAAAGAATGCGTTACGTGAAGTTTGCAAAAAGCTGGATCACAGTAACTTGAATGATTTACAGGAAAACGGTGTTCTTGTTTTTTCACAAAACCCGAGTGCGGAACGTATTGCTCAGTATATTTTCAACAAGCTCAAAGAAAAGCTTCCTGATGCACCGCTTTTTGCGGTTGATGTATTTGAGACCAAAACTTCGCGTGCAAGATATACGGAAGAATAATCTGCCCTATAATCTTACAGGCACGCCCATTTTATCAAGTTCGGTTTTTATTGAACCGACCGTGTACTGACCGCTGTGAACCATAGATGCAATCAGCGCAGCATCTGCTTTCCCATCAGTAAGAGCGTCTGCGAGATGCGCCGGAGTTCCACCGCCGCCACTTGCAATAACCGGAACAGGAACATTTTCTGAAATAAGTCGTGTAAGTTCAATATCATAGCCGTTTTTTGTTCCATCGGCATCCATTGAATTCAAAACAATTTCCCCGGCACCAAGTGCAACACCTCGTTTTGCCCATTCAAGCGCATCTAAACCGGTATCTACACGACCGCCGTTTATTGTTGTTCCAAAACCGCTCGGCTTTGTAGGATCACGGCGGACATCCATCCCAAGAACAATACTCTGACTGCCGAAAACTTTTGCTCCTTCCGTAATCAAGCCGGGGTTACGCACAGCCTGTGAGTTCAGCGAAACCTTTTCCGCACCTGCAAGAATTGTGGAGCGGATATCTTCAATCGTGCCGATTCCACCGCCAACACAAAACGGAATGAATACCTGCGATGCAACACGTGAAATTAAATCAAGAATAGGTCCGCGTCCGCGCGCCGAGGCTATTATGTCATAAAATACCAACTCATCTACACCCTGTTTATAATACTCTGACGCCATATCAACAGGATCACCGATATCTACATTATTGAGAAACTTAACACCTTTTGTGGTTCTTCCGTCTTTTACATCCAGACAAATGATTATTCGTTTTTTAAGCATATCTATAACCTACAGAAATTTTCAATTATCTTAAGTCCGGTAACACCGCTCTTTTCCGGATGAAACTGGCAGGCAAATACATTACCTTTCTGTATTACTGCCGGAACTGCAATGCCGTATTCGGCTTTTGCCTTTACTACAGAACGGTCAGCAGGACAGATTACAAAAGAGTGAACAAAGTAAACATCAGAATTATCTTTAATACCTGCAAGAATAGGGCAGTCACCGTTTTCAAAAGTTATGTTGTTCCAACCCATATGTGGAACTTTGATTTTATCTTCCTTCATCTTAGGTTCAATCGAATAAAAATGTTTAATTTCGCCCTCAACCAGACCAAGACACTGTGCATTGCCTTCTTCCGAATGTTCAAAAATAATCTGTGAGCCTACACATATTCCAAGCAAAGCTTTTCCAGCCGATACCTGCTCACGTACAAAAACATCAAACCCGCTTTTTTTAAGCTCAGCCATTGCATAAGCATCATCACCGTCCCCGGGAAACATAAACCTGTCACAATCAGCCAGTTCAGAAGGTATTTTGGAGCGTAAAAAAGGAATATTCAGATATTTTAAAGCCCTCTCAAGGCTCGTAATATTACCCGCATTAAAATCAATAATTCCAACCATATTTTTACCTGATTCAAGAAAAGTCTGTTTTGTCCGATAATTATGATATGGATTTTGCTAAAGTTCAAGACGTTGTAGTTAAAGTAATTCTTGATTTTAGGACTATTTTCTGCGCTGTCGCAATAATTTTATACTTATCTTTTGTTTCATATATTTCCAAATACCGGAAAAGACCGCCGAAGCGCTCAAAAAAGAAAAAGAATACTCCCGCCCCAAAACCAGCTCCTGAAAAGCCGCAGGAAGAATCTTCCGAATCCAGTTCAGAAGAAACCTCTTAGGTTCATTACCTCTTTTTTTCAGTATTGTTATCATCTGTCTCATATCAGATACTTCCCAGATTTTTGTATTAAAATCACGAAGAGAATCTGCGTTGAATTTGTCACAAATTAACTGACAAAGACGATTTCCAGAATATGTATATTTGAATTTATTGTAATTTTTTTCAGCTTTTATCAAGTCACAAAATTCCCAAATACCATCCCCATTACAATTATCACAACCATTACAGCTATCCGGAACATCATCCTCATCCATCGCCTGTAATAAAAGCTTTCTTCTGCAGTTTGTCGTTTTAACATAGTTAGCAAAAAACTTTCTGCGTTCATCACCAGAATTTGCTATCTGCTCCAAATCTTCCGGCGAGTACAGCAAAATCGCTTTTGACTGCAAGCCGTCGCGACCTGCCCGTCCGGCTTCCTGCAGATATGCTTCTGCCGAAGACGGCACATCATAATGTATAACAGTTCTTATGTCCTTTTTATCAACGCCCATTCCGTAAGCACATGTACTGACCAAAACACCATCTTCACTGTGAAAAAACCATTCTTCTACAGCAACTTTTTCTTCCTTTTCCAGACCGGCGTGATAAAACCTTACAATTTCATCACCTAAAAATGAAAATAAAAAATACCCTAAACTCTCGGTATTTGCATGCGTTCCGCAAAAAACCAGCGCAGGTCTTTTTTCAGTAAGAACAAGTTCAGCGGCTTTTTTCTTTTTTGCAGCACAGGGTATAACGCTATAATGAATATTGCTGCGGTCGGACGATACCTGATAAACATCCGCAGGCTCAGCAAACAAAAGTTTTTTTATACCGTCCTTTACAAGTTCAGATGCTGTTGCAGTAAAAGCTGTCACAGAATGGGGCTTCAGCTTTTGTATTACATCTTTCAGTGAAAGATAGGACGAACGGAATGTAGTTCCCCAGTCAAAAACACAATGGGCTTCATCAATTACAAAATGACTTATATTGCATTTTACAAGCTCATCTGTTAGTTGACGATTTAGCAGGGTTTCGGGATTTGTCAGAACGATTTTTGTTTTGCCGTTCTGCAAATCGTAAAACATGCTTTTTCTTTCGTCAGGATTCTGTCCCCCGCGAAAAAGTGCACATGGTATATTATAAGACTCCAGCCGCCTTTTTTGATCGCTCATAAGTGCCAAAAGCGGATAAACTACAATTGTTATACCTTCGAACAACAGGGCAGGTATAACAAAACAAAATGTTTTGCCTCGACCGGTCGGCAAAATACAAATCCTGTTTTTTGAATTTTCAACAATACAGCTGATTATCTCAGTTTGTTCCGGATAAAGGCTTTCAATGCCAAAAACTGTTTTTGCAGTCTGTGCGATTAATTCGGATAAATTCTCATTTCTCATACAATATATATAGTTTTGAAATGAAAAAATTTACCGTGGCGGTTATTTATTTTACATAAAGCAGAAAGTCTGGTTATCAATTTGTTCCATGCCGAGGCTTTTCCAAAAAACTTCAGCATTGGCGTTTTTGGCATCAAGAAAAACTTTTTTAGCACCTGTTTCGATCATGAGCCGCTCCATGGCACAAGTACCTATTCCAAGACCTCTAAAATTCTTGTTTACTTCAAAAAGCTCAATAGAAAGCGTATCACCCAAAAGCCGGTAAATGCAAACAGCTTTTAGAAAATCAGAAGACGGTGTGTAATCAAAAACCATATACGAACAGTCTTGTAAGAGAAACGAGAACTCCCCGTCTTTGGCATAAGCTTTTAACAACGGGAAATTATCCCAGCCTTCGAGCATCATGTATGATTCAAAAATGTCACAATCCAGAATTCGATAGTTAAGATTCATTATATCTTTCAGCGGCGGCGGTTGCGTGAGAGGAGAACCAGACGGAGCAAAGAAGCTATTGCCGTTAATGCGGATGCAACATAAGTCATTGCGGCGGCAGACAAAACGTTCTTTACTTTTTTGAGTTCTTCTTCGTTCATTGAATTTGTTTCGCGTAAAATTACCAATGCTCTGCTTGAAGCATTGAATTCTACCGGGAGCGTTACGATATAAAAAAGAACCGCACAAGCATACAGTATAATGCCAATGTCAATTATGGGACCAAATCCCAAAACAAGCCCTGCAATCGCCATTGTCGGTCCAAATGAGGAACCTATGTTTGCAACTGGTACTAGCATACTTCGCAGCGCAAGCGGGCCGTAGCCTTTTGCGTGTTGGATTGCATGACCTGTTTCGTGAGCGGCAACACCAACAGCGGCTATAGTAGTTTTTGACAAAACCGGTTCGGACAAATGAAGAACCTTTGATGAAGGATTGTAGTTGTCCGTCAAACTTCCCGAGACAGGCTCAATTCTAACATCAGTTATATCGTTCGCCCTTAACAAGAGTGAAGCTGCTGCTGCTCCGGTGAGTCCTTTGCTGTTCAATTCCTGCGAATACTTTGAAAAAGTCGATTTAACCTTATACTGTGCAAAAAGCGAAATTAACAGAGCAGGAACTACCAGAATAAGATAATACTGATCTATCATTTATTCCTCATTTTACAATAACTTTGTTCAGTTTCCAAATATCTCTTACATAGTCCTCGATAGTACGGTCTGAAGAGAATTTGCCTGAACGTGCAATGTTCAAAAGCGCCATCTTTGCCCACTTCATGCGGTCTGTGTATGTTGCGGCAACTTTTTCCTGTGCTTCGGCATAAGCGGCAAAGTCTGCCAGGACGTAATAAACGTCAGGGCGCTGGCCTTCAACGCCGTAAACAAGCGAATCATAAATCTCGCGGAAAAGCTGGTGTGTCGGGTCATAAGTTCCGTCTATAAGCTGGTTCATAACCTTTGCAAGTTGCGGATTGCGCTCAAGATATTTCTGCGGGTTGTAGCTGTGCTCGCTCTCAATCTTGATGATTTCTTCAGCAGTAAGACCGAAGATGAAAGCGTTTTCTGCGCCGGCTTCTTCTACAATCTCGATGTTCGCGCCGTCAAGAGTTCCGATTGTAACTGCACCGTTTATCATGAACTTCATGTTGCCTGTGCCAGAAGCCTCTTTACCGGCTGTAGAAATCTGCTCTGAAACATCAGATGCCGGGAACAGCTTTTCTGCAACGCTTACACGGTAGTTCTCAACAAAGACTACTCGCAACTTGCCGCGTACGCGGCGGTCGTTGTTGATGCGCTCTGCAACTGTGTTGATAAGCTTGATGATTGTCTTTGCGCGTCTGTAGCCGGAAGCAGCCTTTGCGCCAAAGATGAAGGTGCGTGCCGGCGGGTTGTAGTTCGGGTCGTCAAGCAGGCGGTTGTACAGATACATGATGTGCAGTACGTTCAAAAGCTGACGCTTGTATTCGTGCAGACGCTTAATCTGAACGTCAAAAATTGATTCAGGGTCAAGGAATTCATTCTGCGTTTCTTTAAGATAAGAAGCGAGCTTAACTTTGTTAGCCTGTTTAATCGCAAGGAATTCTTTGAGCGTAGCTTCGTCGTCTACAAATTTTTCAAGCCCTTTGAGCTTTGTAAGGT
>JAEEQG010000045.1 GCA_016285185.1 Spirochaetota bacterium | reverse complement strand
GTCTTCCGGACAAATTTCCTATTCACTGCGTTCTAAAGATGAAATTGATTCGCTTATTGCAAAGCAGATAGAAAAAAGCAATGAACAGGAAAACCGAACCGCTTTTATCAGCCGCCTAAAGTCAAAAAAAATACAACTTCCGGATGATGCAAAATATATGCAGGAAATTGAAGCTTTTGCACTTGGAAAAACTGATAAGTCAAAAAACATGAAAGATGCCGGATATTCCGAAACTCAAGAAAATGCGCACAAGCTTTTAATCGACACAAAATTTTGGACGCCATACAAAAATCCTTATCCTTCAAGAGCAGGGCTTTCCATGCAGTCTGCCGGAGAAACGCTTTCTCATCCGCCGGAGGAGGAGCGCGTACGCATCCAGCATGTGGCATTTGCAATCGACAATGAATGGAGCAGAGATCCTGATGATGCCGTGTTTTATGACGGCACATTTTTATGGATTCATATCGCAGATCCTGCGAGTACAGTTCTGCCAGACACAAAAATTGACCTTGTAGCACGTAACCGCGGTGCTACGCTTTATATTCCCGAATGTGCAGCAAGAATGTTGAGTGAGGACTCACTGGAAGATTATGCGCTTGGTCTTGTGGAAGAAAAAGATTCTGAGGCGTATTCAAAAGCTTTATCATTCAGACTTTCTTTGGATGAAAACGGTTCTGTTGTTGATACAGCCGTACTAAAAACAGAGGTTCGTGTCCGCCGGTTGACTTACGAACAGGCCGATGAAATGTGTACTGATTATGAGCTTTCACCGCTTTTCAGCATAGCGGAAAAAAACATTGAACGCAGAAAAAAGGCTGGTGCTGTTTTTATTTCGCTGCCGGAAGTTCATATTTCTGTTTCAGTTGAAAAAGATGCGGCGGTGCCAAAGATTACGGTAGAACCTTTAAAGGAGAACAAGTCCGCTGTTATGGTGCGCGAAATGATGCTTTTGGCGGGCGAGGGCGCTGCAAAGTTTGCTTTTAAAAACCAAATTCCAATCCCTTTTATTTCGCAGGATTCTCCCGAGCTTCCAAAGGATTTGCCATCCGGTCTTGCAGGCCAGTACAAGCTTCGCCGTTCTATGCGGGCCCGCTCTGTTGGAACTGTTCCGTCCGCGCACGCTGGTTTGGGGCTGGGAATGTATACGCAGGTTACAAGTCCTTTGCGTAGATATTCGGACTTGTTGACGCACCAACAGCTGCGTGCTTTTATAGACAAAAAGCCTATGCTTTCAAAAGAACAAGTTTTAGAACGGATTTCCGCAGGAGATGCGGCGGCAGGTGTTGTATCCAAGGTTCAGCGGAAAAGCGAACTGCACTGGATTTTGTGCTTTTTGCTGCAAAATCCCGAGTGGGTGGGTAACGGCGTTATTGTGGAATTGAAAGGTAATAGTGCCGTTGTTTTTATTCCCGGTCTTGGACAGGAGACACAAATAGCTCTGAAAGCAAAGCAAGAGCTTAATTCTGAAATTCACCTCAAAGCCGGCAAAGTTGACATTCCAAAGCAGACGGTAACGTTTGTTCAAATCCCTGACTAATCTGATTTTTGCGCATAAAACAAAATTTGTTGTGAAAATGAGTATACTGGTGTAAACTTCTCTTATGGATTTATCTACATTATATGGCAACACAGTTCCTTCTTCTGTAAAAAAACAGGCGGAAAAACAATTCAATAAATTTGCCAAAAAATTTTCCTATGACCCGAACTCATATCCAAATCTTGCAGGCTATGCTATAGGTTCAGGCTATGAAGATTTCGCAATGAAAACAGTTCTTGAAAATTCTTTTGATCCTGAAAAGGCAGAACCTATTTCTACTGAAAAATCGGTTATGATTGGTACAATCCGAATGGGTTTTGGACACTGCCGTATGGCTATTGCACTCGCTTCAGCCGCAAAAGCGCTCGGATATACACCGTATTGGATGGATTTGTTGTCGTATCCCGACAGTGCGGGGACCAAAACTATACGTTATCTCGAAAAGCTTTACAATCTGGGCTCGCGTATTTCGCAACGGTCAAGATTTTTCAACAAATACATCTGGGAATATATCACTTCTGCCGCAGGTCAAAGGCTTACGCACACTGTAAAGGAAAAGGCACTTTCAAAGATATTTTCTCCGCTTTATACAACTGTTCCAAAGGATATTCCGTTTTTGTCCACACATCCCTGGGTAGGTCACGGTGCGGTTGAAGCGGGTTTAAAAAATGTTGTTACCATAATTCCCGACAATTTCCCACTGGCATTTCATGTTGTTCCCGGAAGTACACATGCCGTTCAGTCACCGTCCGCATATATGGGATACAGGTCGTTTATTGCAATGGGGACAACGATGAATCTCGATTATTGTATGCCCAAGGAAGACATTTTTGAATGCGGACATTACATTGACCACGAAATTGTATCGAATGTGGAAACCGACTGTGAACAGCGTTTGCGCCGTGTTCACAGCGGTGAAACGCGTCGTTTCCTGCTTACAATGGGTGGCGCAGGGGCTCAGGTTATGCGCTTTGCGGATATTATACGAACAAGCCGAAAAGCGATAGAAGAAAACAAAGCAGCTTTTTTTATAAACATGGGTGATCATGTTGGAAGATGGAAGGATTTGAAAAAAATCTTTGACAAGGAAAAAATCGCGTACGAATTAATCACGGATTGGAAAGAAACCCGCAAATTCATTGAAGAAAAAAGAACTAATGAAGTTCGCGGTATATATGTCTTTTTACATGATAACTTTTATGCGGCTGTTTATACAACGAATCTGCTTATCCGTATAAGTGACGTGATGATTACAAAGCCAAGTGAACTTTCGTTTTATCCCATTCCAAAGCTTTTTATTCAAAGAGTCGGCAGACACGAAGCATGGGGCGCTATCCGCGGTTCAGAAATCGGCGACGGAACAATAGAAACTGCAAGCATAACAAGCATGCACCGAACGTTAAAGCTCCTAATTGAGGAAGATGATTTGCTTGAATTATACTGCCGCCATATTATTCAGAATAAAAAAGACGGAATTTATGACGGCGCTTATAACGCTGTGCGAAAAGCCGTAGAGTTACGGGACAAGCATAAATCCGTGTAAATCAACGGTGTTTACGTTTATAATTCTTGCTTTTACGCGGTTGCCTGGAAAAACTTTGTTTTTTTGATTTTCATTTGTGGTGTCGTACTGTACAACTACGGCGCCGTCAACATCCGGTGCCTGAAACCATGCTCTGCCTATAAAAAAGCCGGTTTCCTCATTTTCTTTTGTAGGAATAACTTCTTCAATCAAAATCTCAAAAACCTTGTCAATGTATTGTTTCAAATGCTCCGTTGTTATTTTTGTCTGAGCTTCTTCAATCAGTTCTTTACGTTGTTTTGCGATTTTTTTTGGCACAGCCGGCCGTAGTTTTTCAGCGGCAGTTCCATCTTCTTTACTGTAGGTAAAGCAGCCTGACCAGTTTGGTTTTATTGATTCAATGAATTTTACTGTATTTGTAAACTGATCTTCTGTTTCGGACGGAAAGCCGGTTAAAAACGTTGTACGTATTACGGCATCCGGTAGTGTATCACGGATTTTATCGACAAGACGGATGTACCGGGTACAGTTCCCATGTCTGTTCATTTTTTTGATTATAGTGTCATCACCGCTTTGAAACGGAATGTCAAAGTAAGGCAGAAGCCTTGAGTCGTTTTTTATTATTGGCAGGATATCGGGATTAAAGTTGTCGGGGTGAATATATAACAACCGCAGCCAAAAATCGGTTTTTATTTTTGTTATTTCCGTCAGCAGTGAAGCAAGCGGGCTTATATCCATTGTATTTTCTTCAAAATCTTTCCCGAATGAAGCCAAATCCTGACCTATAAGGTTAATTTCAAAAATACCTTTAGAAAGAAGCTGTTTTATTTCTTCAACAATTTCGTTTATTGAACGGCTGCGTAAATTTCCGCGTATAAGCGGTATGGCGCAAAAAGAACACCTGTTGTTGCAGCCTTCTGTGATTTTTACATAAGCGCTTGCTGGAAAGGAAAAAAGTTCGGGTCGTGAACCTGAACAAACTCCGTTTTGCGGTTCAATGATAACCGGTACTTCATTCTTGGTTGAAGAATTTGCAAACAGATTTTGCACCACATCTTTAATTTTTGAAATATCACCGTTTCCCAAAAAGGCATCGGCTTCTTCCATGAATGGTTTGTTTGTTTCTTTACAATAGCGTTCTGCCAGACAACCTGCCAGAAGAATTTTTGCGTTTGGGTATTGCTTTTTTGCTTCGATTACAGCTGTAATCGATTCAAGTTTTGCTGATTCAATGAATCCACAGGAATTTATTATAATTAATTTTGCCTGTTCTGCACTATCAGTTCTTTCCCAGCCTATTTCTTTTAAATAGCCGGTCAATAGTTCTGCATCAACTTGGTTTTTTGCACAACCGTGCTGATCAATGTAAAACAGCTGATTAATCAACGTTAATTACCACCAGCTTATATTTGTCGTCTTCTTTGATCCACTTGATATCTTCGACAAGTATTTGTCCCGGACGACCTGGTTCTAAATCAACTGTTTTCCCATCGCCAATAACCTTCATGGTTATTGCATTTGCGTTTGACATCCATATTCTGATACCATTGTTAGCTGTGACAGTAATGTTTTCTCCTGCTGTAACATAGGTTTCTACCGAATCTTTGTTGTCAATCTTATATCTGAATAGACAAACTGTTCTGAATGTGGCATCTAAAGTAATAGGATAAGCTTTTGTCCCATCAAAGATAATTTTCCTATTTTGTAGTAACGCATTTGTTTCTGTTACAGAATCAGAATCTACTTCATTTGTTTCATGGGTATCAAATGTATATGAGCCGATGTTTTCCGGTGAAAGCACCATCATGTGAACTTGAGCTCCTCTTGTGGCATCAACTTTTGAAATTTCCTCAAGAAATAAAATAATTTCGCCCCCCGGCTGTCCATCCAAATCAATCTCTGTCTCTTCGCCTAGCTCTATTATCTGGATTCCCTGCGGTGTTTCGAGTTGCAAAGAATCCAATGTGTTTTTTACTGTAAGTTCGACAATCTCATTTTCAAGTTTTACCTGAATTTTGTCATCTATATAGATACGCCTTTCTATAGGTGTTGTATCAAGAAAATAAACACTTTGTTTTGGAATAGAAGAAATAAGCTCTTGTCTTTGAGCTTCTTTCTTCTTATTTGAGATTGTTGCAAGAATAGTAACTGTTGCAATAAGTATAACTGCAAAGAATCCTGCGATTACAATATGCCAGGGAAAACGTTTCTTTGGTTCAAGTAACAGATTAAGCGGAGCTGTCGAAAGCTGAACTTTTGTTTTTTCATACAGCCCCATGATTTCAGTGGAATTGAGCTGAAGGTATTCGGCATAATTCAACAAAAAACCTTTTACATATGTTTCACCGGGAAGAAACGTAAGCTGCTCTTTTTCAAGACATTCCAAATATTTTTTTGAAATACTGGTTTCTTTTGAGGCTCTGTCCAGATCAATTCCTCTGGCTTCCCTTGCTTTTTGTAATACTACTCCGAAACTTTCTACCATCTTATGACAGCCAACCTATCTTTTTTTTCAAAAATAAAAGCCTTTAACAATATATTATCGGCATAAATCCCTATTCTGTGTACAGAAAATTGTTGTAAGTATTTGCCGAAGAGGGAGCATCATATAAAAAACGTGTATCCGGTATATTTTGATTTAGTGCATAATTAGTAAAATTAAAAACAAAATTTTCATTGTTTACCGAAGTGGCTTCAATTCTTCTTATAAGCTTTGTATCAGGATTTATTGATAATTTTATGGTTCTGAAGCCTTCCGAATTAGTCTTTCGCGATAAGAGCAGTTTTATTACATGTTCAGGATTACCTTCATCAAGAGATACTGCTTGAGGTCCTGTTTCATAGGCAATTGAATAGTAACGACTCAAAAGTGTGAGACCTTGCGGTGTAGCAAGGTTTGCACCTGCACTGGAACCTGAGGAAGAAACTTCCTGATTAAAGATTGCACGAGAACCAGGAAGATAGACAGTCAGTGTATTACCATTAAAACAGATAACTTGAGTGTCAGGTTTTGAAAAATCAATCCGTAAAAGATTTGGTCTTTTGAAGGAAACCCTTCCGGTCATTTCTGTTTTTTTATTATCAGCAAGAATAGTGACAGATGATTCGTAATCATTTAATGTTCCGTAATATTCCGAAACAGACTGAAAAAAAGCACCTGCTGTTAAGATATCCTGACAAAAAGCAATTGTACAAAATAAAATAAAAAACAAACAAAGCGTAAAAGTTTTTTTCATAAAATAACGCCTCTTCCCTAGTCTCTATATGTTATATACAGTAAAACAGAAACAGGCATTGCAGTCAAGAGATAACAAATAAGATATAAATTGATTAAGTGTTTTTAATATCCGGGTTTCAAAAAGACTTCATGATTTTCAGGATCTGTTACCTTTTTGTAGACTTTATCATTCCACTCTTCCTGTGGAACATCCTGAATACTTACAGAAAAATGTTCGATACCTCTGTTAAGTTCCTTGGCAGCCGTTTTGGCAACAGCTTCAGCAAGTTTTCTTTTTGTTTCTGTATCACGACCAGGATACATTTGGATTGTAATATGTGGCATTTGCAAATCCTTTTAAGAGGCTCTTATTGATTTACGTTGTTCTACCAGTCTCTGAATTTCACCGATGTTCTTTATAATAATATTGTTTTCGATTATTTCGATTCTGTGTTTTTCAATAAAGCGGTTGATTTCGTCTTTTGTATCTTCAAGTGGAAGACCTGCCCAGTGTGCTACATCCTGAATTGTACAGTTAAAGCGGCGCGACATACTGGCAATATTCGGCTGTGACTGAGTTTCATCAAGCATGAGGAATACATCGCCGATACGGGCTGTTATATCAGAAATAACAAGAATTCTTAAGCGACGTTTCTGCTCATAAATTCGTTTACAGAACATTTTCAGAAGAATCAGTGCAACTTGAGGATTGCCTGTTATAAGAAGTTCAAAGTTTGCTTTGTTGAATTCAAGTGCTTGAACTGTATCTATCGCTATACAAGTTGCGGAACGAGGTGTGTTCTCAAGAATCGCCATTTCACCGAAAAATTCGGATGGTCCGAGAATATCGATATGTTTGTTTGTTCCGTTGAATGTCTTTACCAGCTGAACTCTTCCTGACTGAATCAGATAAAAGCAATCACCGGGCTCATGTTCCGCTATTAATACTTCACCCGGTTTGTATGTTTTTTGGAAACGTGAAAAAGCCGGCAGCGCAAATTGTTTCATTGCCATTGTCTGGGAAGCATCAGCTGTTGATTCAATTGCGGTATCTATTGTTTTGTTGCCGGGTCTGTTAGCTTCAATTTCATATTTTCGTTTTGCATCTGCCATTATTTTTGCCAATTCCATCTTTTTAGTAGTGGCAGGAAATTTTGTGAGGTATCTTTTGCAAAGATCAAAAGCTGTCAGATAATTACCATCATCAAAAAATGTAGAAGCAACGTCAAGTATCCCATCGTCGATACTTTCGTCAACACTGTTTAGTATTGACTGAATTTTATGATGAATAGAACGCAGTTGAGCGGAAAAAACACGAAGCATCTTCATAATAACAGCTTTGTTACTGCTGAATAGTTGTTCGAATTCTAGAACTGTCATCGAAATAGCTTGTGTATCTGTAACAACACGAACTGTTTCTTCACGTGGAAAATGACCTAAAGCTGATTTTACACCAAAAAACTCACCTTCCCGTACACTTTCTGCAGATTCTTTTCCTGTTTCAACATCAACAGAAGTCAGGATAACGGTGCCCCGCTGGAGAATAAAAATACGTTCGTCCTTGTCACCTTCAAAGTAAATGACTGAACCTTTAGAATATTGCATCGATTTTGGCATGTGACTTACTTCCTAAAAGCAATTATATCATATTTATTAAATTTATGCTATTGTTTTTTTATGATTGATTTGCATACACATTCTAAAATATCGGACGGTTCTTTAAATCCCAGTACACTTATATCTTATGCAAAAAAAGAAAGTGTTGATGTTATTGCTCTTACAGATCATGACTCTGTTGATGGTATAACGGAGGCTGCTGTTGCAGCGGAAAAGGAGGGTTTGATCTTTATTCCAGGAACAGAACTGGGAATTGCGTGGCCTACCGGCGAATTTCATTTATTGGGGCTTGGCCTGAAAAAAATTGATGACTCCCTTAAAAAAGTTCTTGCCGAACTTTTAAAAGGAAGAACCGAAAGAAATAAAGTTATTATTGACCGGATGCAAAAAGACGGTTTTGATGTTGCGTATTCAGAACTTTGTGAAATGGTCGGAGGTAATTATATAGGTCGCCCTCATTTTGCTGAGTATTTTGTTAAAAAAGGTTTTGTTGGAAATCGTCAGCAGGCATTTGACAAATATCTTGCGCACGGTAGGCCGTACTACGAAAAAAGGACTGGTTGTGACCTTGATGAGGCAATCAGTGCTATTTATGCCAGCGGAGGTGTCCCTGTCCTTGCGCATCCACTCTCGTTGTATGTTTCATGGGGAAAGCTTGAAGGAGTGTTACAAAATCTGTTTGAACGCGGTGTAAGGGGACTGGAGGCTTTCCATCCAGGAGCAAGGGTAGGGGAGTGTCTTCGTCTTGAAGAAACCGGAAGAAAACTTGGCTTTTTTATAACAGCAGGCAGTGACTTTCATGGTCAAGATGTCAGAAAGGACCGCAGAATCGGGCATACATGCGGTGACAGGAAAATCGAAGACAGGTTTTGGTTTGAGGAACTTAAGCCGTTTCTTGATTCACAGTTACAATAAAAAAGCTGTAATAACCGTTCCAGTCAACAATTTGTTTTTTACCCGAAAGCATGATTAAAATTTCTTTTATATTATCAAGCTCTTCTTTTGTACTGTGCTCCAAAAGAAAATTTCCGTATTCAGAATTGGTACTGAACCACAAGCTTATGTCTTTTTCTATAATCTGACGTTTACCTGTTATCTCCATAGATTCATGTTCAATTGCAAACCCTTTTGATTTAGCTGTTTTTACTACGGTATCTTCGTTCCAAGAAAAAAATGGGTGGTCTGGTTGTGTAAAGTATAAATTTTCGGTTTTTTCAAAATTATCTGCAAGTTCAGAGTTATATATTCTAATCAGAGAAGAAAGCCTTTGACTTTTTACAGGAATTTTTTGTGTTATGCATAGTTTTGTATTCTTATGAGAAAAAAGAGGATTAGTTGCTAATTCCTGCTTCCAATAATCGAAAAACTCAGACAGAGTTTTTTTTGTTGAAAAAGGATCTCGGAAGAAAACATTGTCAAAACAAGTATCATGAAGTTTTCCCAGAGAATTTGTAAAAACAGGGCGATCTATTTCTGGCAAAGTAGAAGCGTATTTCTCCAGAATTTTCATACCTTGTTCAGTTTTACAAAGTCCGCACGAAAAACCTTCAGGAGCTCTGCGCAAAGATTCCCAAATAAAAAGTCCGTCATCAGCATTTATAACCAGATTTCTGGAATGGCGAACAAGTTGGGATTTGTCCATCAGCTTGTTACGAATTATGAGTAATGTTTCAGCGCGTCCTTCTTCTGTTCGTTTCTGCCAGTTTTCCAGTGATTTATCATGTGGAGAATAGGTAAGATTTTCGTCTGTTTTTTTTACACCGTGCTTTAGATGTTCAGCTTCCCACCATTCTCCGATTGGGTTAATTTGTTCTTCGTTATTTGTTATGTTTTCAAGAATAGCGGCAACCTGCAGCTCTCGTCTTGAAAGGACTTCATCTCTTATTTGTTTTTCATATCCCTGTTCACCCGGTGTGTAAAAAACTCTGCCTATAAGTGCATCAGGGAGATATTGCTGCGCAACCCAGTGATCACGATATGCGTGCGGATACAGATAACCGGCTCCGTGCCCAAAGCCTTCGCTGTCTCTGCTTGAATCACGAAGGTGGTTTGGAACTTCCGCATCTTCCTCCTGAACGGTTTTGAGTGCGTCAAAGAAAGCCATTGCACTGTTCGATTTTGGTGCAGTTGCAAGGTAGAGTGCGGCCTGTGTAAGCATGTATCTGCCTTCCGGCAATCCGATACGGTCAAAAGCTGCCGCACAGCTTTCTACTACACCGATTGCCATTGGATCTGCCAGTCCTGTGTCTTCACATGCGGAAATAATCATCCTGCGAAAAATAAAATGCGGATCTTCTCCTGCAGAAATCATTCGTGCCATCCAATATAATGCTGCGTCGGGGTCACGGCCTCTTAAACTTTTTATAAAGGCACTTATTATGTCGTAATGGTAATCGCCATCCTTATCATATAAAACGACCTTTTTCTGGATGCTTTCTTCTGCTGTTTTTTTTGTTATAAAAATGTTCTCGTTTTGTGCAGGTGGCCAGTGTTCGGGTGTTGTTTCAACAGCAAGTTCCAGAGCGTTAAGTAGATTTCTTGCATCACCGTTCGCTGTGTCGATAAGATGTTCCATTGCGCCCTGCTCAAACTGTATATGCCAGTTCCCGTATCCGCGTTCTTTGTCGCTGAGAACATTTTCAACTGCTTTCTGTAAATCAGTTTTTGACAGTGGTTTTAACTGAAAAACGCGACTTCGGCTTACTAACGCCTTATTTACTTCAAAAAAAGGGTTTTCGGTGGTTGCCCCAACTAGAATCAGAGTTCCGTTTTCAACCCAAGGCAACAGGGCGTCCTGTTGTGATTTGTTCCAGCGGTGAACCTCATCTACAAAAAGTATTGTTCTGCGGTTATAAAGCTTGTACTGCTCATCCGCCTGTGAAATAGCGTCACGTATGGACTGTACTCCCGTCAGGACTGCATTGAGTGTTATAAAGTTACTTTTTGTATGATTTGCGATGACTCTTGCCAGAGTTGTTTTGCCTGTACCTGGTGGTCCATAAAAAATTACTGATGTAAGCTGGTCTGCGGCAATGGCGCGTCTTAAAAGTCTGCCTTTGCCGACGATATGTTCTTGTCCAATAAATTCATCAAGATTTCGCGGCCGCATACGGGCGGCAAGCGGTTCGTGTGTTTTCCCTGTTTTTTGATCAAACAAGTCCATAATCGAATTATAAATAAAGGATTATTCCAAGTTCCAGTTCGAGTCGCCCGGATAATAAGACCAAAGGCCAGATCTTGCAGAAGGTTGTGTATATACGGACATATAAATAACTCCGTTTATGTTTCGAAGGAATAAAATATCACTTCCTGAAAAACCGCCTTGACTTGGATTTGTCAGCGATGTATCAGGATGTCCTGTAGAAAGATTGTACGGTGTATATCCACCATTATAATGATTTGGATCAAACCCTGCAAAAAGATACGTAGTATAATAAGTCAGAGCTTTGATATTAGGTCCCCAAAGATTTGTAGCAGGGGTTTTACCATCATCTACAACTAAATCAGTGGATCTCCAGCCACCGGTTTCATTAGAATTTGCTGTAATTGCTTCTGATGAATGAAACTCTGTAGTTCCGTTCCAATATGCAGCACCTTTGGCATTCGCAGGGTTCGTACTTATGGTAGTATATGTTGCACCTGAGAGCTGATAAACGGTTCCTCCGTTGTTAAAATAAGCTACTCTGTTTACACTGTCTTTGGCCTTATTATCAAAAAGCGCACATCCGCTGTTCATGTCTCCTGAAAGTCCTGTAGTTGTATAGTTTGTTCCGTCTGTAGAGGCATAAACTGTACCTATATCATTTTCACCTACTGCAAGAACGTATATGTGACTGCTGTTTGATGCAACAGAAACTATATGCCCCGGAGCATTCGATACTGCTACATGTGCCCATCCCGGACCAGCTGAAGCTCCTTTTGTGTAAAGTGACCCGTCACATACATACAGGTTACCACCAAAGTGTGTCATTCTATAAACAATATTACCAGCAATACTTTTGTTATTCAGTTTTACTTCGCGTTCAACAGTCGCGTAAATACCGCCACCACCGCCGCTACACGCCAAAAAGTTTACTGAAACAATCAATAAGAGAGCTACTGATAATAAAGTTCTAGTTTTTAATATGTTCTGTTTCATGTTTTCTCTACTTAAAAATGGTATCTGAGTGTCAACCCTGCGTAGGCTGCTGTACCGGTTCTGTTTTGTGAAGTGTCTTTATAAATCTGAGGAGTCACCGTTGCACCAGCAGTAATTCCAAGTGACCAGTCAGCTGAGTATCTGTAGAACAAACCAATTTCCGGTTTTGCAATCGGCCCGAAATAGACTTTGTCGAGATACGATTCAAGTGCACCCCCTACAGAAACTGATATTGGAATCTCAAAACGTCCGAAGGCAATTTGAAAAATACCTTTTGCCATAATCGGAACCATATAGTAAATATTACTTCCTGTTGTTCTGAAGTAATTAAAATCCATGCTTGCTCCCACGGCTAAAGTGGATGAAAGGTTCCTGTTGTAGCCCAACGTTGCACTTCCTCCCCACCCTAACTTTCTCGGGTACATAGCATAATCGGCTGCCAGACCGATATTGATGGTCTGATCTCCTTTCTGATTTATTTCAGCTTCGGTAAAAGAATCCGAAGAAGAAGAATCTGACATGGGTTCTAATTGTGGTTCATATGACTCAGACTGTGTTTCGTATGAGTCTGATTGTAATACATAAGATTCTGTTTGTGAAAAACAGTACGAGAATAAACAAAGCATAAACAAGACAATTAATAAAATACGTTTCATAAATCCTCAGTATAAAGCTAAGTTAGTATATCTGATTTAAAAGATATAGCATAAAAATCAGAAAATATGTACACTACAAGTCAATGAATGTAGTACAAAAGTTCTTGATGATATAACTTTTTTTGTATTTTATCGTATTTGATTATAAATGTCTATTGTCATAAAAAAAAATGACAAAGCAAAAAAATACTCAGAATATGGAGTTTTTATGAGCGCAGTTATTATTGATGGCTTTCAGATTGCAGCAGATGTACGGCATCAGGTTGCAGAAAAAACAGCAGAACTTGTTAAAACAGGGATTCATCCGTGTCTGGCTGTTATTCTTGTCGGTGAAAACCCGGCAAGTGTTTCATATGTAACAGGAAAAGAAAAAGCCCTCGCCGAAGTCGGCATGAAAGACCGTTCGATAAGGCTTCCTGAATCAACTTCAGAAGAGGAGCTCTTGAAAATAATTGACGAGCTTAACGCAGACGAGTCTGTACACGGCATTCTTGTTCAATTGCCTTTGCCAAAACATATAGATGAAGATAAGATCATTATGGCGATAAAGCCGGAAAAAGATGTAGACGGTTTTCACCCGGTAAATGTCGGGAATCTCGTAATCGGGCGCAAGTCCTTTTTGCCTTGTACACCACACGGAATAATTGTACTGCTTGAAACAATGGGCATAAAAACCGATGGTGCTCATGCTGTTGTCGTTGGCCGCTCAAATATTGTCGGCAAGCCAGTTTCTCTGCTTCTTGCACGCCGTGAAACAAATGCAACCGTAACAATATGTCACACAGGCACAAAAGACCTTGCCTCAATTACAAAACAGGCTGATATTCTTGTTGCGGCAGTCGGTAGACCAAAAACTATAACCGCTGATATGATAAAGCCTGGTGCTGTTGTTATTGACGTAGGTGTAAACCGCATTCCCGACAGCACAAAAAAGAGCGGTTTCAGACTTGTAGGTGATGTTGATTTTGAAGCTGCAAAGGAAGTCGCTTCATATATAACACCTGTTCCAAAAGGTGTAGGACCAATGACAATAGCAATGCTTATGCAGAATGTGCTTGAGGCGGCTTCAAAATAATGGTTGATATACAGAATCAGACGGATGACAGAGAAATTCCTCTGCAGAAAGTAGGTGTAAAAGGTCTGAGCTATCCTGTTCATGTTCTTGACAGGGCGAACAGAACACAGACTACTTCTGCAAAGGTAGATCTTTATGTGAATCTTCCCAAGAATTTTAAGGGAACTCACATGAGCCGTTTTATAGAAGTTTTTCACAAGTACCATTCAAATCTTTCAATGAACCGTTTTCTGCTTATGCTTGAAGAAATCCGCCAGAATCTTGATGCGGCGGAATCGTTCGGAACACTTGCATTCCCGTTTTTTCTTGAAAAAAAAGCTCCTGTTTCCGGTCAGTCAGGCATGATGGTTTATGACTGCAAATACGAAGGCAGTGTGCGTGCGATTAGCGACGGTAAAGTAAAGTCTGATTTTTTTGTGAGTGTTTCCGTACCGGTAACAACGCTTTGTCCATGTTCAAAGGCAATAAGCGAAAAAGGCGCTCATAATCAACGCGGTGTTGTTACTGTTAAGGTTGAAAACAAATCTTTCTTTTGGATTGAGGATATAATAACGCTTGTTGAAAACGCCGCATCAAGCGCCGTTTATTCAATACTCAAGCGCGAAGACGAAAAGTTTGTAACCGAACACGCCTATGATAATCCGCGCTTTGTTGAAGACATTGTGCGCGAAGTGTACATAGGACTGTGCAATTTTGCCACAGGCGAAAACGCTCAGTCGGAAAAACCGTTTTCCTGGTTCAGCGTTGAAGCCGAAAGTTTTGAAAGTATTCACAATCACAATGCCTTTGCATACACGGAGTTTTCTGAATGAGGTATTTTTTTGAAACATACGGCTGCCAGATGAACAAAGCGGAATCCGCTTCCATTGAGCAGATTCTGCTTCTGCGTGGCTGGACTGCTTCCGATTATGCCGAAACAGCCGATTTGGTAGTTATAAATACCTGTTCTGTACGTGCAACCGCCGAAAATCGTATCTTAGGCCGGCTCGGTTGGTATGCGGCATTAAAAAAAGCCCGCAGCGGTGATTTTTCTTCTGCTAAACGAACAAATCCTTTTGCGGTTGAAGTTCCACAAAAAAAACTTTCGCTGATTGTTACGGGCTGTATGGCTGAACGACTCAAGGATGATTTGAAAAAGCAGCATCCTGTTGTTGACTATGTAGTGGGAACCTTTCAAAAACAGCACTTTGAAGACATAATAGATTGCATTGAACAAAATAAAAGCTTTTCTGATCTTAAAGAAACCGCAGTTTACTCATTTGCGCCGCTCTCTTACGAGCAGGGTGCGTTTCAGTCGTTTGTTCCTATAATGCATGGTTGCAATAACTTTTGTTCCTATTGTATTGTTCCGTTTGTGCGGGGCAGGGAAGTATCGCGCAGTGCTGACGAAATCCTTGTAGAGCTGGATTATTTGTCCGCTAAGGGTGTGCGCGAAGTAACCCTTTTGGGGCAGAATGTGAATTCGTACAAATGGGAAGAAACGGTTGACGGAAAAACTGTAACAGTTGACTTTCCTGCGCTTTTGGAACGGATTGCGGCTCGTCTTAAGACATCGAATTCTTCCATAGGATGGGTCAGGTTTATGTCGAGTCACCCGAAAGATGTGTCCGATAGGCTGATAGACGTTATTGCGCGGGAAAAAGTTCTTTGCCGGCACATTCATCTTCCTGTACAGAACGGTTCAACATCAGTTCTTTCGGCTATGAACAGAAAGTATACTCGGGAAGATTATCTTACTCTTGTTGAAAAAATACGAAACCGGATTCCCGATGTTTCGCTTTCAACGGATATTCTTGTAGGCTTCCCCGGCGAAACAGAAGCGGATTTTGAGCAAACCCTGTCACTTATGAGGGAAGTCCAGTTTGAAACCGCGTATATGTATTATTACAATCCCCGCGAGGGAACCGCCGCTTGTTCCATGAAAAACCAGATACCACTTGAAGAAAAAAAACGGCGGGTCGGGCTTGTCATTGATTTGCAGCTTCAGATAACAAAAGACAAGCTTATGCAAAGAGTCGGCGAAAAAGTTACCGTACTGGCAGAAGCTGTTTCAAGGGACAATAAAGATGAGCTTTTGGGACGTACTGAAAGAGATGAGCGGGTTGTTTTCTACGGAGATGAAAGTTTAATAGGAAAATTTGTTACGGTTGAATTGTCTGAATTGACCGGTAACACTTTCCGTGCTAAAATTTGCTGACAGCTGGAGGAGTACGATGCCCTGGAAACTGATTTTTGTAATTCTAAGTCTTGTTGTTATAACCTGTCTTGTAGGTTTTAACCTTGGAAACAGTTCAAATATTTCTCTTGTTTTTTGGGAATTTGAAAATGTTCCTGTGTTTATGACAATGTTTTGTTCATTTTGTGTAGGTATTCTTTTTTCTCTTCCGTTTTCCATAGGGAAGATAGCCGCAAAAAACAAAGAAGTTAAAAAGTGGTCATCACAACTTAAAATGCCGAAAAAAAAGCATGAGACAGAAAAAAAAGGAACGGAGCAAATTGAACCGCCTGTTCAAACAGAATAGTTTTGTTGCTGCAAGATTATTTCTGTTTTTATTATTCTTTCCTCTTTATGCCGAAAAAACGCCTTTTATAGATAATGCTCTTAAAATGAATACACCCGCTGAATCTATCAGTTATATAGCGGCAAATGTTGAAAGTATAAATAATATAGAAGAAAAAAAACAAACGCTCCTTTTTATGGCAAATCTCCAGAAGCAGACAGGCTTATTCTTAGATGCTTATTCTTCATATTCAAAAATAATTCAGCTTGAAAAAAATGAACCCAATTCCGACATAAGACTGCAAGCTGCCTGTTGTGCGATGGCTGCAGGAGAACTTGAAATTGCAGAAAATGTTTTGGATTCAATTATTTCCATCAATGATACAAATTCCGCCTTTGCAAAGTTTATGGCAGTATGGTGCGGAGTACTGAAAGCAGAAAATGTACAGACTCTTGCAAAACCTATTGCACTTTTCAAGTCTTTTTTAACTGACAATACGATGCATAGTACAAAAGTTTCAGTTCTGTTTTCTTTATGGTGGCTTACAAACGAACCTGACTGGGCTGTTCAATTACAAGCAGAATTTCCTTCTTCTCCCGAAACAGCATTGATAAACGGAAAATCGCACATATTGCCTGCAAGTTATTATTTATTTCTCCCTCGAAAAAACAATGAATTTCCAATTTCTTACGATTCCGAAAAAGACAAAAATACTTCTGAATATACAAAAACTGCGCAAAAAAAAGATTCAACAAAGGATAAGCTTTCATGGCAGCAGGTAGGTTTTTTCAAAAGCGAAGCAAATGCACAGAATTGCGTAAAAAAATTGAAAGCAGCCGGCTTTGAGGGAACTATCCGTACAGAAACACGTCCGAGCGGTACTGTTTATTATGCTGTTCTTGTTAGGGAAACTGACGGAAGTGTAGGACAAAACCTTAAGAATTCGGGTTTTGAATGTTATCCTGTTTTTGAATAACAGATTATTCCGGTACTTCAAACATGTAGCCTATTTGCCGGACAGTCTTTATATAGCCCTCAGGGTTTTCTTCACATTTGAGTTTTTCACGCAGCCAGGACATGTGAGTATAGATTGTTCTTGAACCTACTTCATATTTCCATAGCTTGTCAAGAATTTCATCTTTGCTTACAGGTTGATTTTTGTGGTCGATTAGATAAACCAACAGTTTAAATTCCTGAAAGGTTAACTGAACTTTTTCTTCGCCTTTATATAGAACTACTTGTTGATAATTGAGTCTGAACGGTCCAAAAAAGTAATCAGGACGATTCATAATGCTGCTTTCGATTTTTTTTCTGTCCGAAGTATTATAAGTATTTTCAATAAGCGACAAAATCCTGATTTGCACCTGTACACGTACCAAAAATTCTTCATATACGAACGGTTTTGTAATGTAATCATTTGCTCCTATTTTAAGACCGTGTACTTTAAATTTTGTAGCCTTTCTGCTGCTTAAAATAATTACCGGGATTTTTTTTTGTCCAAGTTTTTTCCTTAAAAAGCGTATGAGAAAAAATCCGGTTTTATCGGGAAGAGATGTCTCGGTTATAAGAAGGTCAAAATGGTTTTTCTGTAGATAATCCAATGCTTGAGTAACTGTTCTGGAGACTGTAACCGTAAAGTCTGAACTACTTAGCAGTTCGACAATGGATGTTGTATCTGTGGAATCAACAAGTAGAACGCTTCTCAAAATAACTTCCGCAAAAAAAGATTTTACTGATTATATCATAAATCCTTATTTTTTTTCTATAAAAAAACTTTTTGCATTTAAATACAAAAATGAATTTTCAAAACTATATATAAAGTATGAAACAATTATTATTATCATTAATTATGTCTTTTGCCGCCATGCATTTTGCTGGTGCACAGGAAATTATCCTTCAGACACAGATGAAATTCAAGGATAAAAGTGTGATGACAGGCATGTTGTCTGTAAAAAGCAACAATATGACGTTTGGTACAAGTATTAATCTTTGTGCAAAACCATCACTGAAAACGGTATTTTTACAGATTGCGCCATACGGGAACTTGAACGTGTTTCTTGGAAATTTTACATTGGGTGGTTTGTTTCCATTACTAAAGAAAACTACTTTTCCAGATTCGTCTGCATTTGCATCTGTAACTACAGTTTTGCCTGACGTTAGGGCATATACACCCGGTATCAGTACTTCCGATTCAACTCCTTACAGTTTTCTTGTCTCAGATAGTTTCGAGTTTCGGGACTTTGTTCTGAATATGTATGCAGGAGGTGTGACGAAAATTTCGAATAGTAACAAAATCTTGGATGAATTAAAAGTCGTTCCTAAAGGACAAAACAGCTATTTTTCAGGGCTCGGCATTAAATTTTCAAAAATCGATCTTGTTATTGCAGAAATAATAGGTTCACATTATGTAATACCAAAAGTGAACAAGAATTGGTACAGGACAACGAGAACCTTTGTTCCTCAACGTATAGTGTATTCTGCTTTCGGCATAGGATACAAAAATGACTTTATAGTTTTCTCGCATTTGTCCGAAGTAAGTAGTTCTCCTTTTGGAAAGGCAACTTTCAGCAGTAGAGATGAATTGAAGTATACGTATAAGTTTTTTTCGCTGAGCAGCGGACTTTACGTCAGTTCTTTAGACCACCTCATTCCGAACAGCAACATGTCGAGAAAAGTTTTTTCGGCTTATATAAACCCTTGTGGTGAAGTAGATTTGCCATTTGAAATAAATGTAAAAACAGGCTTGCGTTATACAGCCGGTACAACGTGGTCCTTTTCACGAAAAGCTGAAAAAAATGACATAGCTGATTTGGTTTTTGATGGTAAAATTGAAAGAAAAACTTTTTCCCTGTCAGGAAAACTTGCTCTTAATGAGGCGTGTTTTAATGAGACAAATCTTCTTATGATTACCGAAGAATCATCGTTTGTAAAAGAAATAGGTATTTCTGTTGAAAACAAATTCAGAAAGTTTTCTCAAATTTATGGCATTTCGTTTACAACAACTATATTTCCTAAGAATATTGTCAAAGCTAAAGAACTTAGAATTGGTGCAAATTGGACTGCAAAAATGGATAAGTTGATTACACTTTATGCAACAGGAACATTTGATTATATAAAAAACAAAAAATATGAATGTGAGGGCTTTTCATTAAAGCAAAAAGTTGCTTTTAGTCTGCAGAACGGAAAAACAGCTTTTTCAATACAGGCTTCCGGGAGTGCTAAATTTAACAAAAAAACTGATTCTATACTGGAATTTTTACTTAATGCAAAAATTGCTCTTTGAATTAGTATTTGAATGTTTTTCTCTGTATTGGAGAGATTCCGAATTTTTTCAAAAGTTCCTTGTGTAGTTTTGTCGGATAACCCTTATGTTTTTCATACTGATATTCAGGTAAAAATTGTCCTATACGTATCATCATATGGTCACGCGCATTTTTTGCCAGTATGGAAGCTGCCATTACATCCGGGAAAAGTGAGTCTGCTTTTGGAACAGCTCTGCAGTGAATTGGAATATCAGGACAAAAAATTCCATCAATTATTGCTTCATCAGGGGGTGAAAGATTCTCAAAAGTCAACAGCATATTTTCATATGCATATTTCATTGCCAAGAGGCTTGCCTGTAGTATGTTGATTCTGTCAATTTCATCTTCCCATACCCAGCCTAAACCCCATCCAAGAGCTTTTTCTTTGATGATTTTTTCGACTTCAAGACGTTTTTTTTCTGATAGTTTTTTTGAGTCGTTCAGTATTTCAAAAGGAAAATTTTGTGGCAGTATTACGGCAGCGGCTGTTACAGGACCTGCCAGAGGACCTCGTCCTGCCTCATCAATGCCACATGTCATTTTGTAACCGAAACAGCCTCAAAAGAAGCTGCATCTTTCCAGATTTGCAGATTGGATAAAACAGTATGTGTAGGACCGGTAAGTTCACATGTGTTTTCTTCCATTGCGTAAATACAGTTGTATAACTCGGCGCCTCTTCCTCGTTTTGTATTCAAAAGACAATAGGATTTTTTGAGACTGAAAAGACTGTCCGTCAGAGAAAACCCTGCAGTGTTTTCCGCTGTTAATAAAAATCGTGAATCGGTCCCGATTATTTCACTTTTAATGGCACTTACCGCTGAGGCATAATTGCTGGCAACTACTGTTATATTGGATTTTGATAGATTAAGTTTTGAATTATCACCATAAATTGCGTGTGCAGATTTTATACCGGTAAAAATGAGTTCACAGTTGTTCAGCGAAAGCTGTGCATTGTGTGTCTGAATTATGGGTTGTTCTGATAATGATGTGTAATTTGCTTCTTCTCCAAAAATTAACCCATTTTTTTCAAACAGACAGTTTTCTATTACAACGTTACAGTTCTTGATTTTGAAAACTCCGTCCCTTAAAAATGAAAAACGGCAGTTATCATACCCAGTTATAGTACAATCCGTAAGCAATTGAACTGATTGTAAATCGGGAAAGTAGCCCTTTACGTGAAGAATAGACTTTTCAAGTGAATTAACCGCACCAAAAGCCTCTTCTACCGTAGTGAAAGGGTTTTGTGGTGAACCGTCAGGGATTTTGCTCCTGCTTGCAGAATCCAGATAGTAGTTATTGCGATCTACTATAGCATGGAAAACAGAAATATCACTTTTATTGCCTGCAGCATCCTTTGAATATGCATAAACAGTATAGTTGACAGCAAATGATTCATCACCGGTCAGAAGCATTTTTGTTCCTGCAAACGGAACAAACTCCAGGTTATCCGGAATAATAATTTTTTCTGGTGTATTGAAATTTTCATAAAATTGTGCGCTTTTATATGTTTCCTGTACGGCTGTATATATAGAATCGGGTGAATACAGGTTAAGTCCTATGTCTGTGCGGAACCAGAAACCGTTTTCCGAATTAATCAGCAACGGAGCTGCAGGCGGTTGCCTGTCAATTTTTACAGAAAAAGAAAGTTCCCCCTGTCTTATGTTTCCGTAATATATAGGAAGTGAAACTGAAACGTTTTTTTCTTCGCCATAAAGTGCATCAATATAATATGAAGTAAGAGGTCTTGAAACTTCTCCCTGATTTTCAAGCCGGAATGTGTAAAGAGGATTTGAACACTGAATTTCAAGCGGAGTATTTGTTATATTGTTTTCCGGGAGACCTGTAAGAACTGGCTTAGGGGGAAGATCTATAGTTTGTGTTTTAGAATTCTCTTTCCATGTGATTTTGTGTTGCTGTGTGCGGTCAATGTAAAATGGTTCAGTGTACAACTGCCAGCTTCCATTATCTATCGAATATTGCACGGTATTTTCATTACGAAGCATAACAAAATTCCAGTCTATTATCTGAAGCGGCGAACTGAGCGCAAGTTGTTGTATACTGCCGGTAGAAGGTGCGTCTATAGACTGCAGCATATATCTGTAAAATGCGTTGTTGCTGTTTATAAGCAATGGAACGCAGCTGTTACGGCACGATGGAACCTGTGGAGAAAGAGTTTGTCCTTTAAGATATGGATGAGCATTATCTCCGATAACAAAAGTTGTATCTTCCGGTAGGTTTACTACAGAATCAACACCGATGGATATGATAGGCTCCATGGATGAAATGTCAAGCGGTGCTTTTTTGCCTTTGGCTTCTTTTACGGAGTATTTTATTGTTTTTTCCAGTACTTCGCCACTGGAGTGAACTGCGGTAATTTTTACTTCTACATCACCGCTTATGTCAATCAGGACAGGTCCGTCGTATGCAAAGCCAAATTCAAGAGGATTTGTTCCGCTGAAAGAATAAAATACTTCGGTATCATTTGCCGTATCAATGACAAGCGCTTGTCTGTTTGCCCAAGTTCCTTCTGCCGGACTTAAAATATTTATTTTGGGCACTGTTGACGAAATTTCTCTACTTAATGTTACAATACGGCTTCGGGTACCGCCGAAAGTCTCTGTCCATGCAGTAACGGTGTCATTATGATTGACAGAGAGTCTGTCGGAGTCAAAGGCTTCGCCTTCTGTAACGGTTCCGGTAAAGGAATCAAACACTCTGTAATGTACTAATTCCTGAGGATTTACGGAAAATGTGTAAATAAACCCGTTTTTTGTTTTTTGCACCGTATATTTGGGTGCAAGAAGCACCTGAGAGTAAAGCTGTCGGGCAAATAACAGAACAAAAAGAAAAAAGCCTAGTTTTTTTAAATTGAATGACTGTTTTTTCATACTCTCAAATCCCTGAATCTATTACGGAAAAATATATTTCATTGCATCTCTTAGTTCAGGATCATCCTTGTAATAATTTTCTTCAAGTTCATCTTCCGAGAGGCCTACAAGCTCGTGGCTCATATAATGAATCCAAAGGTCTTCTTCCGGTTTTGTTATTTCAAATTTACGGCACCAGTAATCCGGTTGAATCGGTAACTGTGTTTCGTGATATGTAAAATATTTGTAATCATGTACTGCGACTTTAATATCCTTACGTGGAATTCCTTTTTCCATGAGAACGTCAACCAGATAATTAATTGTTTTACCTGTGTCAAATATATCATCTACCAAAAGAATTTTATCACCAGGTCTAAGATGTTCAGGAGAATAAGTCCATCCGTCAATCATTACCCGGTCACGTTCCCTTATGTCGGTATAGGAACGTGCAACGACAGCAGCGTACAATACAGGATGAACATCTTTCCGTGCAAGCTTAAAATATTCGCTCACAACGTTTGCAACGTATGCACCGCCACGCAGTGAAACATAAATAACATCGGGAATGAATCCGTCCTGAATAATTCTGTATGCCATTTTCAGAGAATTGTTTCGAACCTTGTCGTATGGTAAAAATTCTTTTCGCATGATATCCTCTCTATTCTTTTGATTCTACAGCTAAACCCTTAAAAAAACAAGGTAAAACTATTTTTTATACAGGATTTTGCAGTTGCTGTACACCCAATTTAAATTGTGATATATTTCCTTTAAGAATTTGGAGGTGTTTCTATTATGAAAAAAATTCTTACTCTTTTGATAGCTGTATGTTTGCTGACTTCTGCAGTTTTTGCTGGTGGAAAAAAAGAAAAAACAGTCATTAATTCGGCAGCAGATCTTGCTGGTAAAAAAATCGGTGTACAGGCTGGTACAACCGGTGAAATGTGGGTTGAAGAGAATGTTGAAGGTGCAAAGATTTCTTCATTCAAAACAGGAATTGACGCAGCACTTGATCTTAAAAACGGTGCAATAGATGCCGTAGTTCTTGATGAACTTCCTGCAAAAGAAATTGTTTCACGCAACAAGAATCTTACCATTGTAAAAGATAATTTTGCACGTGAAGAATATGCAATCGCCGTAAAAAAAGGTAATCCTGACTTGTTGAATTCAATCAACAAAACAATCGAAAGAATGAAAGCCAACGGTGAATACGAAAAACTTGTAAACGCATTCATGCCTGTAGATGGTAAAATTGTTATTCCTGCAGACAAAACAGACAGCAGTGCTGAAAAAGTCCTTAAACTCGGAACAAATGCCGCATTCCCTCCATTTGAATATGTAGAAGGTGCTAATGTTGCCGGTTTTGATATTTCAATGGGACAGATTATTGCTGCTGATTATGGAAGAAGACTTGAAGTAGTTGATATGGCTTTTGACAGCCTTATTCCAGCTCTGCAGTCAGGCGCAATTGATTTTATTGCAGCCGGGATGAGCGTTACAGAAGAGCGTAAGAAGAATGTTGATTTTTCTGTTCCTTATTATGAATCAGAACAGGTTATAATCGTAAGAAAATAACTTTCTCACTGTTATATCTTTAGCACAAAAACGAGACTGTCGGGATTTTTCTTGCAGTCTCTTTTTTTATTCAAAAAATAGACTTTCAACGTATAATTTGCTATAATCTATATCATGATACAATCTTTTATTGATACCATGATAACAGGGCAAAGATGGCTTCTTTTGGTAAAAGGTCTTGGTGTAACAATACTGATTGCCGTTTGCGCAATATTGATAGGAACTATTTTAGGCTGCATCTTTGCTTTGATGAAAGTTTCCTCAAAAAAAGTACTCCAAATAATTGCAGAAGTATATACAACAGTTATTCGCGGAATTCCGCTTGCAACACAGTTGATGATTTTTTATTTTGTTATTTTTGCTCCACTGGGTTGGGACAGGCTTGTTGTTGCTGTTATTGCGTATGGAATCAATTCCGGCGCATACTGTACCGAGATTTTCAGAGCCGGTATACAGGGTGTTGATATTGGACAGACAGAAGCAGGACGTTCTTTGGGACTCAGCAAGTGGCAGACACTTTCAAAAATAGTTCTCCCACAAGCCGCAAAAGCTGCGTTGCCTACCTACACAAGCGAATTTATTGTTCTTATAAAGGAAACATCTGTAGCGTCGTTCATAGCGGTAATGGATTTGACAAAAGCCGGTGACATGATAAGAAATGCAACATACAATGCATGGATTCCGCTTTTGTCATGTGCATTGATTTATCTTTGTCTTACACTCGGTTTAACAAAACTTTTTGCCATTTTTGAGCGTCGTATGGCAAGAAGCGAAAGAGGATAAAAAGAGGTCATATATGAGAAAAACCTATGTTTTGCTTGCTATTTTGGTTGCCATTATCGGGCTTATGATGATTTTTTCTCCTGAAAACTGTATAAAGGTTGCGGTTATTATTCTTGGAATGACTGCTTTGATCAACGGTATATATAATCTGGTTACAGTACGTAACCTGTTGGAAGATCAGATGTTCCGGAACATTATGACAGTAAGGGGAGTTGTAAGTATCTGCATAGGTGTTCTTGCTGTAATTCTTCCGCTGGTTTTTGCAGGTGTCTTTTGGACAATCATGGTTTATACGATTGCTGTTTATCTTTTGCTGTCGGCGTTTTCGGAATTGTCGGGTATTGTCAGGATGAAAGAGGCAAATATAGAAACCCGCCCGTACAAAACCGAAATTCTCGCCTCTATTGTTCTTGCGATACTGTTGTTCTGCATACCTCGAAAAATAGGTGTAACTCTGATAAAAGCAGGCGGTTTTATGCTGCTTATCGGAGCTGCCATAGCTATTATTTTGGAATGGAAAAACAAACCTCTGTATTTGGAAGCAGAACTTTTGAACGATGATATAGAGGTCAAATAATTCATAAAAAACCAGTCTCAGGATTACTTGTGTTATTAGGAAGGTTGAATTATAATCATCCTATGCGTATTAAGAAATTACATTTACTTTTGATTATCGGTGTACTTGCGGCAGTAGTACTTATAGTGTCCTGCTCCACTGTAAACCAGATTTTCGGTTCTCCCGAATTGTCGGTAGAAGGATTTGCCATAAAAGCACTTGATTTTGAGGGAATCACATTCAACATGGATTATGCCATTACTAATCCATACCCGCTTGGTTTTTCACTCAAAAGCATGGCGGCAAACGTAGCGTTTGAAAATACAATACTCACAAAACTGAGCGCAAATGAAGGCATTACGGTAGCTTCCATGGATAAATCCAAAAACTCCGTTGCATTCAAAATCCCATACACTACAATTATTAACCTTGCAAAAAATATAGCTTCCGGTGGTTCTAACGGTACAAAAAGAACATCTCTGCCGTTTTCTGTAGACGGAAAAGCTGAGCTTGACCTTAGTGCCCTTTCCTCTTTTTTGGAAAATCAGTCAATGACACTGCCATTCTCCAAAAGCTTTGAAGTTCCAGTGTTTAAGCCGTCTATTTCAATCGGTAACTTAAAGCTTCAGATGCCTACAATTTCAGTTCTGCAGAACGCGTTTACAAGTCAGGGTGGTATGTCGCTTACAAAAGCACTTTCACTTGCCAATTCAATCGTTTCGGGGGCTTCCGTTGCGGAATCAATATTTGACAGTATCGACATTGATTTGAACCTTAGCTTTGACATAGATGTGGAAAGCGAAGGTTCCGCCGCATGGAAATATGTGCTCGAAAAATGCTCGCTCCAATCAGCGGCAGGTAACACACTGCTGAACGTAAAACCAACAGGAAGCAATACAATTACTTCCGGCGGTAAAATTCCAATGACTGCAACTCTGAACACAAAAACAGCAGGCAAGTTCATTGCACAGATTTTGAACAAGGCAAACACAGACCTCGTATTTTCACTTGACAGTGACCTTACGTTCACGGATTTGCCTGAGTATGTACAAAATTTGCCGCTTTCCTACAGCAAAACTCTGCCACTTTCAAGTATAAGGCTTGCCAATTAGTACTGTGCTTTGCTAACAATTAGAGGCTGTCCAAAAGGACGGCCTTTACTTTTACATTATAAGGACTATAAAACAGTTGGACAGGCTGATGAAAACACTTTGACACGCAGTACTACAACCAATATAATGAATATATGAGTAGAAAACTTAAGAACATTTTAGTAACCGGCGGAGCTGGTTTTATAGGTACAAATTTTATTTATTATTTGTTTAGAAAAACGAATTTTACTGGTCGAATTATTAATGTTGATCTCTTGACTTATGCAGGAAACCTTGAAAGCCTGGAAGCTGTTGAAGCTGAATACGGTACAGGTGGTACAGAAGGAAAAGCCGGCCGTTATGTTTTTGAACATGCCGATATTTGTGACGGCAAGCGTATGGCAAAAATCCTACGCCAGTACGATATAGATACTGTTGTTCATTTTGCCGCCGAGAGCCATGTTGACCGTTCCATTCTCGGACCGGAAGCTTTTTTGCGAACTAATGTTACCGGAACTTTTACTCTGCTTGAAGCTGTAAGAGCATACTGGACTGATAAAGACGGAAAATTCAGGGACGATGTGCTTTTTCATCATATAAGCACGGACGAAGTATACGGTTCGTTGGGAAAAGAAGGATATTTTAAGGAAACAACGCCTTATTCACCGCGCAGTCCTTATTCGGCAAGTAAGGCATCGAGTGACCATCTTTTAATGGCTTATCATCACACATACGGTCTGCCTGTTACTCTTTCAAACTGCTCAAACAACTACGGACCGTTTCAGTTCCCAGAAAAGCTTATTCCTCTTATGATTCTGAATATGCAGCAAGGAAAACCGCTCCCTGTTTACGGTGACGGAAAGTTTATCCGCGACTGGCTTTATGTTGAAGATCACAACAGCGCGGTATGGATGATTATGAACAAGGGAAGAACCGGCGAAAAATACAATATCGGCGGTGAAAATGAATGGGAGAATATCCGCCTGCTCGAAAAATTGATTGAAATTGTTGCTTCGCAAACAGGAAAATCCGTTGATTCCCTTAAAAAGCTTATAACCTATGTAAAAGACAGACCCGGACACGACAGACGCTATGCGATTGACTGCTCCAAGCTTAAAAGCGAGCTTGGCTGGAAGCAGGCGCATACTTTTGAAGAAGGTCTACAGAACACCGTTGAGTGGTACTTGAACCACAATGACTGGATTTCGCACATCCGCAACGGTGAGTATACTAAGTGGCTTGAGAACAACTACCAGAACAGGTAGTCAGCGTTGCGAGTTTGTGCCTCGCAATGACGGGCAGAATCGGATTATTTTGCTCTTACAAGGTGAACGGCAAAGCCGCCGATTTCCTTATCAAGATAAGCAAATGTAATTCTGTTTTTTTCCTTTTTGATTGTTTCTTCTACAGCGTTAAATCCGAACTGCTTTAAATAAAACAAAGCCCTTTCCACATTCCAGCATTTTAACGCAATATGACCGCAGGTACCTCTGCCGGGCTTTTTCATAACTTCTATTACGGAATCATTGAATATTGAAGCAGTACCCTGTTTTGGCGCAAAACCGAACAGTTCAAAAAGTTTGGATATATTCTGTGCGTCTTGTTCGTTTTTGGCATTTATACCGATATGCGCAGGCGCAAAACCGTGCAATGCGGTAACCGCCTCACGGCAAAGACGTGATATTTCTTCCCAGTTTTCAGATTCTATCAAATCGGATTTTACCATCCAGCTACCGCCGATGGCGTGAACATTTGCACATTTGGCATAATCCGCAAGGTTGTGCAGGTTTATTCCTCCTGTGGGCATAAACGAAACCTGAGGAAACGGTCCAGCAAGAGCCGAGAGCATACCTACACCACCAGACTGTTCGGCAGGGAAAAACTTGAGCACTGACAAACCTTTTTCAAGGCCGGCTTCAACACCGCTCGGATTGTTCACACCAGGAACAACCGGCATATCGTTTTCAAGACACCAGTCCACAACTTTGGGATTAAATCCGGGCGAAACGATGAACTTGGCGCCGGCTTTTTTTGCTTTTTTGGCATAGTCAACGTTTATAACCGTTCCTGCGCCCACAAGCATCTGCGGAAATGCCGCTGTAACCGCTCTTATGGCATCGGCGGCGGCATCCGTTCTGAATGTTACTTCCGCGCACGGGAGTCCGCCTGCAACAAGCGCCGAGGCAAGTTTTTCGGCCTTTGAGGCATCTTCTATCTTTACAACGGGAACAAGTCCGATTAAGCCAAGTTTTTCCAGTATCTCACTCATACCATTCTCCACATTCAACGCATTTTAAAATGGCATATAAAGTTTGTCAACAAACGGCAAGGCCGTGTTTTGTTGACAAACCAATCCGGCGGTAATAAAATCTGAATATCACGGCTTAGGGAGTGTAAATATGGACAAAATCGTAACATTCGGCGAAATAATGCTCAGGCTTAAAAGCCCCGAAAGAGAGCGCTTTTTTCAGTCTCCGTTGCTGGAAGCAACGTTTGGAGGCGGTGAGGCGAATGTGGCGGTTTCACTTTCAATCCTCGGCAAGCAGAGCGCCTTTGTAACGGCACTGCCCGATAATCCTATAGCCGATGGTGCGGTTCAATCCCTGCAAAAATACGGAGTGGATGTTTCCTGCATAAAACGTATGCCCGGACGGGTTGGAATTTATTATCTTGAATCAGGCGCAAACCAACGCCCCTCAAACGTTGTTTACGACAGAGATTTTAGCAGTATTTCGATGGCGGAACCGAAAGACTTTGACTGGCAGAGTATTTTCAAAGGCGCAAACTGGTTCCATATAACAGGCATAACTCCGGCCCTTTCGCAGTGCGCAGCCGACACTGCCGAAGCCGCAGTTATGGAAGCAAAAAAAGCGGGTTGCAAAGTTTCGATAGATTTGAACTACCGAAAAAAGCTTTGGAAGTACGGAAAAACCGCACCGCAGGTTATGCGCGAGCTTGTAAAATACGCGGATGTGGTTATTGCCAACGAAGAAGACATACAAAAATCACTCGGAATAGAGGCCGATGTTGATGTTACAAAAGGCTCACTGAATATTGAATCATACAAGACTCTTGCAGAAAAAGTAAAAGACGTCTACCCGAATATCAGCGTTGTTGCCATAACACTGCGAGAATCACATTCAGCCGACTACAACGGCTGGTCAGCGGCTCTTTTGGGCAGAAGCGGGTTTTACCATTCAAAAAAGTACGAAATTACAAACATCGTTGACCGTGTTGGCGGCGGTGACAGTTTTTCGGCCGGGCTCATATTCGGATTGCTTGAATATCCTGACGATGAAGCTTATACACTGGAATTTGCGACAGCCGCATCCTGTCTCAAGCACTCGATTCCCGGCGACTTTAATCTGACAAAGCGGAGCGAGGTGGAAAACCTTTGCAAAGGCGACGGCTCCGGTCGTGTTCAACGTTAATTGTTAGTACGTGACACAACGTATTATAATTTTGCTTGTCCCATCTAAATCTTTTCCTAATATCAAGGCTATGTTAAAACCCCGTAAACATGTTGGACATAAAGAGTTTTATTTTTTGACCAACACTTCTTCAATACGTGTAAAACAGAAAACATAGATGGGGCTTTGTTATCCAGGGTTTATGGGGACAACAACTTTTCCAATGTTTTTATTATTTGGGGAATATCATAAGGCTTTGCAAGATGCGCATTCATTCCGCAATCAAGCACCTTTTTTTTGTCTTCTTCAAAGGCATTTGCAGTAACTGCAACAATCGGAACAAGGGCTTTCTTTGAATTGAGTGCGCGTATTTGCTTTGCTGCCTCGTAGCCGTCCATATTCGGCATCTGAATATCCATAAGAATTAAATCGTAATAGTTTTCCGGATTTTCTTTTACTTTTTGGACGGCTTCAACACCGTCGTTTGCAATTTCAACAGTGAGTCCAAGATTTTCAAGATTTGCCTGGGCAATCATCTGATTCATCTGATTGTCTTCGGCAAGAAGAATTCTTTTGCCCTCAAAGTTTGCAACAGTCTGCATCTGCGGTTGATTTTCCCCTTGCTCAGAACATAATTCAAAAGGCAATTTAACAATAAATTCAGAACCGACTCCTTCTGTACTTTTTACAGCAATGGTTCCTCCAAGCATGTCGACTATATTTTTTGTAATTGCCATTCCAAGTCCGGTTCCCTGAATCCCGCTAACAGTAGAAGTCCTTTCGCGGGTAAATTCGACAAAAATGATTTTCTGAAATTCTTCGCTTATACCGATTCCGTTGTCCTTAATAGTAAATTCAAAATTACTTGTTTTGCAGTCTGCCGTTTGTTCTTTTACTATGAGGCTGATAGCTCCGCCCGGTTTTGTGAACTTTATGGCATTAGTAAGTATGTTCAAAAGAATCTGATTAAGTCTAAGCTTGTCCGTAATAACGAATTCATTTTTGATTGAAGATATATCAAGAGTAAAGCTTTGATTTTTCGATGAAACCGACGGCTCTATTATAGCCTGAAGATCATTTATAAATGCCTTAAGATTTACTTTTGATTTTTCGACTGTTACTTTGCCGCTTTCGATTCTGCTCATATCAAGGATATCATTGATTAGTGAAAGCAGATGCTTGCTGGAAATTGTAATATTATTCAGATAGTCTTTAAGTAGTGATTTGTTGTCAAGATTTTGCTTTGCAAGATCTGTAAACCCTACGATTGCATTCATAGGAGTACGTATGTCGTGGGACATATTGTTTAGAAAAACTGTCTTTGCTTTGTTCGCACTTTCCGCCGCATTCATTGCTTTTTTAGAATGTTTTGCATCGCGTACCAGAAGAATGATTATAAAAGCAATGATTAAAAGAATTACAACAAAGAATAGTAAAAGATTATCAAAAATAAAATCTGTAACAGAGTATGTGTAGAGTCCTGAATTGTATTTGCTAGAAAGATTTTGTGCATATTCACGGCCCAGAACATTCAGTCCGCGGTTCAAAAGCTTCAACAACCCTTCGTTACCGATTTCAATTCCAAAGCAGCAGTCATCACTTGCGCTGAGCTGACGGATGGACAGCTTTCTATAGCGGCGGTTTTTGAGTATTTCAGTCCGCAAGCCGTTTATTGTAGTGCAGTCTGTTTTTCCTTCAAGAACCGAATCCAGACAGTCTTCGATTGACGGGTAAAAGACAATCTCGGTTTGCGGAAAATTTGAAAGAAAGTAATAATACTGCATGTTGTTGTTTTTATTTGCAGCGATTGTTTCAGGCATATTATGAGCCGGATTGAATTCTTCAGAATTAAAGACAAGCTCTGTTGTGCTTGAAGCAACCGGAATTGACTGATAGATTCCGTTTTCTTCTGAATAATAAAGCCCGCCGCCAACAGGAAAAATAACATCGACTGTGTTTTGCGACATAGACTTAATCATATCTTCATAGCTTGAAAAACTTATATAGTTTATGTCTAAGTGATTGATGCCAAGCCGTTCTATAATCTGTGGAATTATATCTGTTATGATTCCGTCTGGATTACCGTGAGAATCAGTGTCGCTGTAGGGAAGATAATTATCAAGATATCCAACAGTAAGCGTTGTATGATTTTTGATCCAGTTTTTTTCCGCGTTAGAAAATGCGCGGCTTGAAATGCTTACAGGATAGTATTTGGTTCGCAGTGTACTTATAAAATTTGGTTCTTCTGTAAAAAGCTGAGTCTGTGCGGTGTTCAGTTGCTCTAAAAGATCTGGCCGTTTAATACTTACACAAAGATAATATTCGCTGGTACCGATAGGGTATAAAACTTCGGCACTGTCGCGACCGTTTGTACCGTCACTTTCAGCCACGAGAATGTCAATTTTCCGGGAATCAAAATCTTGGAAAAGATGTTCGTGCTCAGGATATTTTATAATATTCGCTTTTATGTTGTGATTCTTTAAGAAAGTTTCAAGCACACTGACCATTGCGCTGTCTAAAACGCCGATTCTTTTTCCATTGAGTGTGGAATAATTGGCAGTAATTGAATCGTCTTCAAGATGCTTTACCAGATTGTAGGTTTCACTTCCCATTGCGGCGTTCGGATAAAGAATAAGACCTTCGCGTTCCTGTCGGTATGCAAGCCCTGCAAGCAGGTCTATCTGCCCGTCAAGAAATAATTTGTATAAATCGCCGTATCCGCCATAAACATATTCGTATTTCCAGCCGGTGTATTCTGAAATCTTCTGATAATACTCGTATGCATAACCTGTTTTTACGGCACCAGGTTTTCCGCCTTCCTGAAATATTTCATTTTCATAATAGCCTACGCGGACTTTCTTTAAATTCTGGCTTTGTGAATAGACTGGTGAGAGAAAAATAGCAATAAACAGGATTAAACATATTTTTTGTATTACGGCTTTCATTCTTGCTTAAATTATAACTGGTAAAAACTCATAATTCAAGCTGAAAGATTTGATGTTTTGATAATTGGTGATGTTGTCTCAAGTTAAAGGGATCCCCATCATATACATTGTTCCGTAATGGAAAAGGTCATTTATGTTTTTGATGAATTCTACCGCTTTTTCCTTTGGAATCTTGTGAATAATGATTTCTGCAAATGCATTGATAATACTTGAAGCAACAACATGTACAGTCATTTCGTCAGGAGCTTTAGTGGCAATGCCTTGATTGTGCATCCATTTTAGAGTCCTGAAGCAGTTTGTGCTGTATAGCTCGCACATTTCATCAAGAAATCTTTCGTGGGTGCTTCCAGCTGATTTTGTGAGCAAAAGTGTAAAAGCGTCAAAATCTGAATATATATAATCCAAAAAGGCTGAAACAATTTTATCTTCCTTTTGATGATGCTCTTTACTGGCAGGGTTTTCTTCCAGCTGGTGCGTCATAATATCTGCTTCCATTACAACCTGTGTTGTAACTTCTATTGCATTGTCGACAAGAGAGCAAAAAAGAGCGTCTTTGTCTTTAAAGTGACGGTACATTGCGCCTGTGGTTACACCCGCGTTAGCGGCAATTGTTCTCAAAGAGGCATTTGTAAAACCGTTTTCAAGGAATTCTTTTTTTGCACTTTCAATAATTTTTGATTTTGTTTCATTTGCAGATTCTGCCATGCTTTATTCTATCTGCAATATTTAAATTTTGTCAATAAAAAAGATAACAATGTTATCAAAACCTCTTGACAAGATAACAATGTTATCATTAAGATAACATTGTTATCTTAGATGTTAGTTTGACATAACAAGAGAGGATGCAATGCAAGTTAAGAAAATCAACGATTGGTTTGAAAAATTCGGGCGGTTTGAAGTAAAACACCGCTGGGGCTTTATTATCGCCCTTTTGATTATTACGGTCATCGGTTGTCTGGGCCTTCCGCGTCTTAAACTCGATAACGGTGAAGAAGACTGGTTTGACAACTGGGAAGAAACAAAAAAGAATCAGGACCATTTTGAAGGTATTTTTGGTTCAACAGATACCCTTATGGCTCATATAAAAGCTAAAGATGTTTTTGACCCTGAAGTTCTGCAGATGATAGATGAGCTCGGAGATGACATTTTGAACAATGTTCCTTATGCATCAAGCATAACTTCACTAATGGAACTTTCTATTCCGATTGGTACTGAAGAAGGCTTTGAAGTTACAAGCCCGTTTGAAGACGGCGTTCCTGCTGATCCTGCAGAACTTGCAGAAAAAAAAGCCTTTATAATGAGCCGTGAATCACTGGTAAACAATCTTGTAAGCGAGGACTGCACCGAAACCTGGCTCATTGTTCATCTTGAGCAGTATTCGGAACCGCTTACAGAAGCAATGAATAAAATCACTCCGCCCGCAATGGCACTCTTTACTTCAGACAAATACCGCTCAAATGATAAGTGGGAACTGCGCGAGGCTGGAATGAGCTATACCGAATACGAAGAAGAAGCCGCAACAATGCAACAGTGTATTTCACGAATCGGTATCGGCTTTGTTGTAATGCTGCTTTGTCTGATTATCTTTATACGTTCACTTCGCGGTGTTGTTGTTCCTACGATTGCTACGGTTGGTGCGCTTGGAACCACACTCGGTTTTTCCGCATGGATGAACATTAAGGGCAACAACACAATGATTCTTGTAACGGTGCTTCTTTCAATGGCGCTTGCTGTTGGTTACGCAGTTCACTACATAAACAGCTTTAAGATGTACTTTCGCAAAACTGGTCAGCGCAAAGAATCAATTGTTATGGGTATCAGGGATTCCGGCTGGGCGTTGTTCTTTACGGTAATCACAACAATGGCAGGTATGCTTTCGTTCCTTGCCGCAGGAATCAAACCTATGCGCTGGGTTGGAGGTATAACCGCTGCATCTGTTTTTGCGGTTTTTGTTTATACAATGATTCTGCTGCCCTGTTTTTACAGCTTGGGGAAAGATCAAAAACCTGACCCTGATTTTGTAAATACAGAAGGAAGTACAAAAGCGGACCTTCGCGTTGAAGCAATGGGAAAATCAATTCTCAACAAAAAATGGATTACGGTTGCACTTGGAGCGGCAATTATGATTGCCTGCATTCCGGGTATTTTCAAAATCAAAGTTAATATGAACTACTCTGAGATGATGGGTGAAAAAACTCCGTACATCAAACGCCTTATGGAAATAACCCGAAGTCAGCTCGGAAGCCAGTACAGTTACGAAGTTCTTCTTGAATACGACGAAGAGGATGCAATAAAAAATCCTCAGATACTCAAGAATATGGACGAACTTTCGCGCAGAATCGGCACACTGAGCATGACAAAAGTTTCCAACGGCAAAGAACGTGTTTCTTCTGTTACAAAAGTTATAAAAGAAATGAACCGCACCCTGAACGAAGACAACCCTGATTATTACATTATTCCTGATGACCAGGAGCTGGTAAGCCAGATTATGTTCCTGTATGAGATTTCCGGCGGTTCGGACTTGTACGATTACATCAGCGAAGACTTTAAGGCTGCGTATCTGCATGTGGAATTGAGCGGCTACGACGGCGAAGAATGTGTTAAGAATATGGATGAGGTTGCCAAGTGGGTAAAAGAGCTTTTTCCGGATGCAACTAACGCCGGCGTAGTGGGTGAGGTAATGCAGTACGCAAAGATGAACGGCAAGCTTGTTCGTGGTTCCATAAAATCGATTGGAACTTCTCTTGTCATAATTTGTCTGATGCTTATTCTGGCCTTTACATCAATCCGCACCGGTCTTATTGCAATGATTCCGAATATTGCCCCGATGGTTTTGATTGCCGGAGTAATGGGTTATTTCGGCTGGAACCTTGATATGATTACGGCCATGATTCTCCCGATGATTCTGGGAATTGCGGTTGACGATACAATTCACTTTACGAATCACATCAAATATCACTTTGAGCTTACCGGAAATTATCGCAGCGCAATTGAAAACTCTTACCGCGAAATCGGCAAGACAATGATTATGACTACCGTAATTTTGTGCGCTATGTTCTTAATCTTCCTTACAAGCTCAATGAGCGTTCTTGTACGCCTTGGCTGGCTCTCAATAATCGGGCTTGGCGGAGCGCTGATTGCGGATTACACGGTTACACCGGTTCTTCTGTTTATTACTAAGCCATTTGGCAAAGAGAGATAAGTTATTTGTAACTAACTTTCTGGAAAAGTATTTTAATATCGGGTCTGGGATGCAGGCGCAGTCCAAAGACTAACCACAGTTTTATAAGAGGTTATTAGATGAAAAAGACAATTCTTACAATTACAGCATTATTGCTCGCCGGTGCGCTCTTTGCGCAGTCACTCACAGGGTATGACATCATGAAAAAGGCGGATGAAGTTCCTGAAGCAAAGACATCTTCATCAACAGCTACGCTCACGATTCATTCAAAGAAGGGATCTGACCGGATTCGTGAAGTCATTATGAAGAGCAAAGATTACGGTGATGTCAAAAAAGAAGTAATCGTGTTCCTCAAACCAAAGGATGTTGCGGGTACTGGCTACCTTATGTTTGATTATGACGATGACGACAAAGATTCCGACAACTGGCTCTATATGCCGGCTATGAAAAAGACACGCCGTATTGCTTCAAGTGGTTCCGAAAGTGAAGGCAGCTTTATGGGAACAGACTTTACTTATCAAGATATGGGCGACCGCAGCATTAACAAGTACGACTACAATCTTCTCGGCGAAGAATCCGTTGACGGTGTTGATTGCTACAAGGTTGAATGCATCAGCAAAGCTCATACCGAAAAAGACCCCCGCTATATCAGCTACATTGCAAAGGCTGATTTTATCCTGCGCAAGTGTGAGTTCTACGACAGACAGGACACATTACACCGTGTTCTTACCTGTACGGATTTTACAACAATCAAAGGCTTTACAACCGCACAAAAAATGAAGATGGAAAATGTACAGACCGGTACCTGGTCGCTCATCGAAACAAAGAACATTGCTTACGATGAAGAAGACATAGATGATTCTCTGTTTACGGTTGCCGCGCTCGAAAAAGGAAGAATCCGCTAGCACTGATTGTCATTGCCGGGCTGCTAAGAGGTTCATATGAAAAAGACGGTTCTTATAACAATTCTGCTTGTTCTTGCAACAATATTCTGTTTTGCAGACGAATTAGACGTGGATTTTTCCATGGATGCGGAAACTAAACTGGGCTTAAGAGCGCCGTGGACAGACCCTGTCGTTTATGACGGACGTTTTACACTTGCCGATACTTCGGTAACAAGCAAGCTCGGTGTTTATTACGGTGATTTTTCTGCGTTTACCGAATTCACATATAGTTACTGCCATGCAGATAGTTTGAGCAGTCTGTTTAAAAAGAATAACAATGACGAAACACCTGATTCCGATGGTCGTACTTTTTCAATGAACGAATTTTGGGCGGATTACTCAAGTTCTTTTTGGGGAATCCGCGTAGGGCGGCAAAAGGCGGCATGGGGCAAGGCTGACGGCATAGATATAACTAACGTGCTTTGCCCTTCCGATATGTCGAGTTTTGCCGCAATGACAAGCGACAATTCAAAACTAGGTATAGATGCGGTACGGCTTTCGTTCAACGGAGATTCGTTCACGGCTGATGCATGGTGGATTCCGGTCTTTACGCCGTCAGCCCTTCCTTTGGACGAAAGCAACCATCTGCGCAAGCTTCTTGTTCCGCAGAGCGTTGATTTTCCGATTCCTATGCTTAACACTGTTCTCAAGCTTCCTGTAAAAATCGGTGAACTTGAAAAGCCGGAGAAAAAAATCCAGAACGGTGAATTTGGTTTGAAGCTTTCGGGTTATTTTTCAATGCTTGATGTTTCGCTTTACGGTTTTTATGGCTGGGACGATATTCCGCTCTTGAAGTATGGAATAACTTTTGGGCAACCACAGTTCCCTTTTCCTGCAATGCCTAACGGCCTTGAAGTAAGCGGAAAATATGAGCGTATGGCGATGCTTGGTGCGGATGCGGCACTCCCGATTGGCGAAACCGTAATTCGTATGGAAGCCGCGTTCTTTCCCAAACGTCATTTCCAAAAAGCAGCTGAGTCAATTCTTGCGGGCAGTTCCAATTTTTCGGAACAGCGCAATGAACTTTCTGCACTGGTTGGCATAGACTGGATGCCGAACGGCTGGACATTCACCGCCCAGTATTTTTGCGACTACGTTGCCGAAAAGCTTGATTCGCTTGAACGCACGGACAAATACACACACGGGGCAACGTTCAGTGTTTCAAAATCATTCTTGGACGAAACGCTTGAAGCAAGCTTCAGCGGTGTAATCAACTTTGATGCCTTTGAC
>JAEEQG010000044.1 GCA_016285185.1 Spirochaetota bacterium | reverse complement strand
TGAATTTTGATTCAAGTTCAGAATATGACATACAATACATCCGTCTTTAAAATATCATTATTATTATATCACATTTATATTATTTTCTACTTACAACCAAAGTTTTCTTCTATATAATCGCGGGCGGAAAAACGGCGGCTTTAGCGTTTGTCATAGGATTCCTGAATAAGGTCGTCAACTTCGAGTGAATCGTAGAGCTTTTCCACTTCGTCCACCTGTGCGCGAAGAACCGGATGGCGCGGCGAAATGAGAACGCAGCAGTCTTCGTACGGCAGCACCGAAATGTCGTGTGTACCTATTTCTACGGCGGTACTTATTATTTCTTCCTTATCTAGCCCTATGAGCGGACGGACAAGCGGATACTCGGACGCGGCTTCGGTTACCTGCATGTTTTCAATTGTCTGGCTTGCAACCTGTCCAAGGCTTTCGCCGGTTATCAGGCACTGCGCGCCGAGTCTTGCGGCAAGCAAGTTTGCAACTTTCATCATACAAAAGCGCAGCAGCAGAGTGCTGTATTCTTCCGGTGATTTTTCCTTTATGCGCATTTGTACGGCGGTAAACGGAATTGTGTTGATGTGTGTGTCCACACCGTAAAACGAAAGAACCTGCGCAAGATCTTCCACCTTTTTCTGTGCCTCGGCTGAAGTGTAGGGGTAGGCGTGAAAGTAAACACATTCCACCTTCATTCCGCGCCGGCACATTCTGTAGCCTGCAACCGGAGAATCAAAACCGCCTGAAAGCAGGAGCAGTCCTTTGCCGCTGACGCCGACCGGCAGACCCCGGCAGCCTTTGTTTGCGTTGCTGTATACAAAGCATTTTTCACGCACTTCTATGCAGATTTTTACATCCGGCTTGTGAACATCAACCTTGAGTATCTGCTGGTCAAAAACGTCTGCGGCGGTTTCGGTCGCAATTTCGTACGAGTTATATGGAAAGCTTTTTTCAGCCCGACGCACGTCAACCTTAAAAGTATTTGCGCCTTTTTCTTTTGCTTCAAGCGCAAGCTTCATTACGGCTTGTTTCATCGAATCAATCGTTTTTTCGCATATTATTGTTTTTGCCCAGCCCGTTATTCCTATGAGGTGGCTAAGTGTAAATTCTATCGCGGGGCAGGAACTTTCGGGTCCTTCTATGTACATTCTGCCTGCGCGCAGTGTTACACGCGCGGGAACAGCTTCAAGATAAAGCTGCGCGTTATTAACGAGTCGTTTTTCAAATTCCTTAAGATTACTGCCTTTTAAGGTTAATTCACCCAATTTTGCCAAATAAGTTACCTGTGGCATATTGCAACCCCTCGCAAAATAATGTATATTGTTTTTGACAATAATTGAAAAATTGTCAAAATATCTTTCCTTATATTTTATGGAGAATACAATGAGTATAGAAAAGACTATTCCTATTATGTTCAAAGCACGAGTCTTATCAAACCGCGATATTATTGCACAAGCGTCAAAAAATGAAAAGGGAACTTTTGAATATTTTACTTACAAAAGATTGTACAGCGATGTTATTCAGTTTGCTTCAATCCTTAAAAAACTCGGAATAAAGCGAGAAGACCACATCGCATTTATTTCGGACAACAGGCGCGAATGGCTTATTACCGACCTTGCCATTCTTTCGTTGGGTGCGATTGACGTTCCGCGCGGAAAAGATTCAATGGCTACGGAAGTTCAATTCATTATCAACTATGCGGATTGTACCTGGGGTGTTTTCGAAAACTCCGCCCAGCTTGAAAAGGTTCTTGAACCCGGAACTGAAAAAACAAAGCTTAAGAACGCCATTCTTTTTGACGAACCCAAAAAGGAAACAGTTTTAAAGGCAGAAAAAGAAGGCATTAAAACCTTTTATTTTAAGGAACTTGTAGAAGAAGCAGGCGAACTTACACCGGAAATTACACAATCAATTGAAGCAGAGATGGAAAAAACAAACATGGAAGATATTGCAACCATCATCTTTACTTCCGGTACTACAGGCACACCTAAGGGCGTAATGCTTACACACGAAAACTACATGGCTCAGCTTGAAGTTGTAGGTCAGGTTCTTCCCGCCAAACCGGGCGATATGTGGCTAAGTGTTCTTCCTGTATGGCACAGTTTTGAACGCG
>JAEEQG010000043.1 GCA_016285185.1 Spirochaetota bacterium | reverse complement strand
AGTTCTACAGTTTTTTTGTCCAAGTCAATGTCGCCGATAAATTCCTTTCTGAAAGGAATAAATCGTTCATTTGAATCGGATTTGTATAAATCTGCCAAACTCTCGGTCAGGGTAATCTCCAACAGTTTACCACCGCCGCCTTCCGTTACGCCTGTAATCGTACCTACTATAATAGGTGCAGTCTTTTCTGCTTGCCCGTTTTTGTCACTGTAAACCAGTGTACATTGTTTAAGATCTTCGACATAAAACTCACCCTTTTTAAGAGGGCAGGCTTTGTCGCGTGGTACCAGTATTTCCCAGTTCCGATACTTTGCAGCATCTTCCGGTGTATTTATACCGGCACATTTCATCAAAAGACTGGCTGTACTGCCGTTGACGGATTCAACTTTTACCGTCTTTTCAATATCGCCATTCTTCAAAGTAACTTCCGTGAATGAACTGAAATGCTCAATTTCGCCGGATGTACTCTCAACTTTGAATTTCCCCGTCAATCCGTGAGGATTGCGGACAATACCAACAACAAACCTCTGATTTTGCTCCATCAGTCAAGAATTTCCAGTGTATAGCGTTTGCCGGTTTTGCCGGATGATGCACTTAACACAGTTCGAAGAGCTTTTGCTATTCTACCGTATTTACCGATAACTTTCCCGATGTCAGCCTGGGCTACACGTAACTCTAAAATGGTTGACTTTTCACCCTCAACTTCATTCACCGAAACAGCTCCGGGGTCATCGACCAATGATTTGGCTAAGTATTCAATCAGGTCTTTTTCCATCCCCTAAACTCCCGGCTGCCTTAGCAAGTAAAATTCTTTTTGTTGAAAAGCTTTTTAACAATAGCTGTCGGCTGTGCGCCTACACCAAGCCAGTACTTGGCTCTTTCTTCGTTAAAAGAAATCTGCTTGTCTTCAGCTTCGATTGGATGATACACACCGATTTCGTCAATGGTGGTTCCGTCGCGAGGTTTCCGAACGTCCTGGACAACGATACGATAGTAAGGGCGTCCTTTTGTTCCGAATTTCTTTAATCTGATTTTTACCACTTGTTTTCTCCAAAGTAAGTAATTATTTTGTTTTTTATACGGGATATAATATTCCCAATATAAGCGTATCCTTATTTTATACAAAAAAGAGTCAAAAAAGTCAATGTGAAATACAACAGCGTAGCCTTATTTGGAAAAAAAGAGCTTGTTGTATTTAAAATAAAAAAGGCAAACTCTGCCAAAGCAAAGTCTGCCTTTTAAAACCTGTTTGTGGTTTATATTATTTTGCTGTCTTCTTTTTCTTTGAAACAACATCAAAAATAACAGCTGCAAGAAGTACAAGACCTTTAACAGCACGCTGCCAGTTCATATCAATACCGAGGATTGACATACCGTTGTTCAAAACACCCATAAATACAGCACCAACAACAGCACCTGTTACAGTACCTGTTCCACCGTAAGCGGAAGCACCACCGATAAAGCAGGAACCGATAGCATCCATTTCGTAATTCTGTCCTGCTGTAGGCTGTGCGGAGTTCAAACGTGCGATTGTTACCAAAGCTGCTACTGCTGCAATGAATCCCATGTTTGTATATGCAAAGAACATAACGTTGTCAGTATTAACACCGGAAAGTTTTGCTGCTTTTGCGTTACCTCCGATTGCATACAAGTAACGACCGGGAACGGTGTTCTGTGTAAAGTATGAGTATGCTGCAATGATAACACCGAGCAGGATGAGTACAACCGGAATACCGCGGTCCCGTGCAAGGAACTGTCCCAAAATCATTATAACGATTGAGAGGAAGACAAGTTTTGCAATGAATGATCCGGTTGAAGAAACTGTGTAGTTCTTTTTGATCTTGTTACGGCGTGAGATGATTTCAAGAATGATGAATAAAAGAACGCAAATCAATGAAACGATGAGGGTTATCATTAATGTGTACTTGTCTACAAATTCATCAAAAAGAAGTATTTCACCGAATTTTTCAGTTACTGCTTTGCTTGGATTTGGCAGGAAACTTTCAAAAAGTTTAAGATATTTTTCCGGGAAAGGAGCGATTGGTCTACCGTCAAGAACGATTGTTGCAACACCGCGCCACAAAAGCATACCCGCAAGCGTTGTGATAAACGGAGGAATGTGAACAAACGCAATAAAGAAGCCGTGAAAAGCACCGATCATTGTACCGATTAGGAGACAAGCAATGATTGCCAGCCATACGGGCCATCCCCAGTTTACGATGAAAACACCTGCTAAAGCACCTACGAGCGCAACAACGGAACCTACAGAAAGATCGATGTTACCACCTGTAAGAATACAGCACAACATACCGGTTGCAAGAATTGCAACATACGCATTCTGACGAATGATATTAGTAATGTTCGCTGGAGCAAACAAAGAACCGTGTCCTGTTATGCGGATAAGTACTTCGAAAAGCAGCATAACACCTACGAGAATAACTATCATCGTGTTGTTTTTCAAAACAGCCTGCAAACCGCCGGATGTTCTGGTTATTTTTCTATTAGCCATTTTTATCTCCATTTATTCTGTTCCAAGATTTCCTGTTTTGCCGGAATTGATGATTTCCGCCATGATTTTTTCCTGAGTAGCTTCTTTTCCGTCCATTTCCGTAATCATTCTGCCTTCGTTCATAACGTAAATACGGTCACACATACCCAAAAGCTCAGGCATTTCGGAAGAAATCATAATTACTGATTTTCCTTCTGCAACCATACGGTTGATGATACAGTAGATTTCGTACTTTGCACCTACATCGATACCTCTTGTTGGTTCGTCAAGGATAAGAATGTCAGGCTCAGCAAAAAGCCATTTGCCGACAAGAACCTTCTGCATGTTGCCGCCGGAAAGGTTTCCTACGTCTTCCATAACAGTGGCGCACTTTGTGTGCATTTCTTTTGCCATGTCTTCAGAATATGCTCTTTCCTTGTCAAAGTCTATGATGTAGTTCTTTGAGATTTTTTCCGGCTTTGCGGCTGTCGTATTCTTGCAGATGGATTCAGAAAGAATAAGCCCGTTGCCTTTGCGGTCTTCGGTAACATAGGCAAGACCTGCATTGATTGCAGATTTTACATTCGGGAAAGAAACTTCTTTTCCGTTCATAAAAATTTGTCCGTGTATGTTTGCGCCGTATGAGCGACCGAAAATACTCATCGAAAGTTCCGTACGTCCTGCGCCCATAAGACCTGCAATACCGAGGACTTCACCTTTTCTGAGGTTAAAGTTGATGTTGTCGCAAACCTTTATGCCGTCAAATACGGGGTGATCAACACACCAGTTCTTGACTTCAAAGCAGACTTCACCGATTTTTGATTCGCGCTTAGGAAAGCGGTCTGTTATACTACGGCCGACCATTGCGGAAATAATCGTATCTTCTGAGAAGTCGTCTTTTGCTTTGTCAAGCGAGGTTATTGAAGCACCGTCGCGGATAACCGTAATTTTGTCCGCAACGTATGAAACTTCGTTTAATTTATGTGAAATGATGATTGATGTCATGCCCTGTTTCTTGAACTCAAGAAGAAGGTCAAGCAGATGTTTTGCCTCATTGTCGTTAAGAGAAGCCGTAGGTTCGTCAAGAATAAGAAGTTTTACGTTCTTTCCCAGCGCTTTTGCAATTTCAACAAGTTGTTGCTTACCAACACCAATATCTTTGATTAATGTCTTTGATGAATCTTTTAGTCCTACCGTGTGTAAAAGCTCGTCAGCTTTATCAAATGTTTCGGACCAGTTAATCTTTGCCTTTGTTCCTCTTTCGTTTCCAAGGAACATGTTTTCACCGATGGTGAGAAGCGGAACCAACGCGAGCTCCTGATGTATAATTACTATACCTTTTGCTTCGCTGTCTCTGATTGTTTGGAATTTACAGACTTCACCGTCGTAGATGATGTCGCCCTCGTATGTTCCATATGGGTAAATACCGCTCAAAACATTCATCAGTGTTGATTTTCCGGCTCCGTTTTCTCCAACGATGGCGTGAATTTCACCTTCTTCAACAACCAGATTAACGTTATCCAGCGCTTTTACACCAGGAAATACCTTGGTGATATTTTTCATTTCCAATAATGTTTTAGCCATTGGAACCTCTGTTTGCTTAGTTTTTTTATAATTTTTTGCTGAATAAATAAAAAATAAAGGGCTGTTCAAATGGACAACCCTTTATTTTGACAAGAGAACTTAACTATTTAAGTTCTGATTCTTTGTAGTATCCTGTGTCAATAAGCAATGCTTTGTAATTGTTTACATCACCGAATACTGGTTCACAAAGGAATGAAGGAACAACTTTTACGTTGTTGTTGTATGTTGATGTATCGTTTACAGGAACTTCTTTTCCAGCAGCGATAGCTTCAACCATCTTAACAACCTGTGCAGCAAGTGTACGTGTATCTTTGAATACTGACATTGACTGTGTTCCCTTGATCATGTTCTTTACAGATGTAATATCGCAGTCCTGACCTGTGATTACAGGGAAGTTAGCTGCTGTATAACCTGCAGAAAGAAGAGCCTGTGTTACACCCTGTGCTGTAGAGTCGTTTGAGCAGTATACAGCGTCAAGTTTCTGGCCTTTTGGACCATATTTGTTAGATGTAATAAGGTTTTCCATACGATCCTGTGCTCTAGCTGTTGACCATTCGAGTGTAGCAGCCTGTGCTTTTGCTGTCTGGCCAGAAAGACATTTGATAACGCCTTTGTCGAGGTATGGTTTAAGAACATCCATTGCTCCACCGAAGAAGAAGTTGATGTTGTTGTCGCCTGGGTCACCTGTGAAGAATTCCATGTAAACAGGATCAGAAGCTGAGCGGTTCTTGAGTCCGAGTTTTTCTACAAGGTAGTCACCCTGCAATGTACCAACTTTGTAGTTGTCGAATGTTGCATAGTATGAAACAGCGTCTGTGTCCATAATAAGGCGGTCATAAGCGATAACTTTTACATTCTTTTTCTTTGCTGTTGCAAGAACGTTAGAAAGAGAAGAACCATCGATAGCTGCGATAACAAGTGCTTTACAGCCAGATGTAATCATGTTTTCAAGCTGTGATACCTGTGTGTTGATATCGTTTGCAGCATACTGAAGGTCAACTGTGTAGCCTGCTTTTTCAAGACCAGCTTTCATGTAGTCACCGTCCTGGTTCCAACGCTGCAGGTCTTTTGTAGGCATTGATACACCTACTTTAACTTTTGAATCTCTTTTTCCATTTGCGAAAGCGCCGCAAAATACCATGCTCAAAATCAAGAGAGCACAAATGATTTTTTTCATAAAAAAATCCTCCTATTAAATTACATAGCAAAATGCCATGCATAAAGTAGTATGTACCGATTCTTTGATTCTGTCAAATATTTTTTTTTAATTTGATAAAAAAATAATAATCTGTATTTATATGTAGAATTATTGGATAGGCAATAAAAAAATAGAAGCAAAGCGCAAAGCCTGCTTCTATTACAGAGTCTAAAAACTTCTGCTACTGTTACCACCATGTGTTCTTCCACTTGAAGAAGTATGCGTCGTAGAAACATGTGAATGAGAACCGCCGGAACTGCTCGCTGTTTCGATTCTCCGCTGTGTCGTATACTTGTTCACGAACGTGTCTTCGTTCGCTTCAAGCTCAAGGGTTCCGTTGTCCTGCGGTGAATAATGGTAATAATTCCTCTTGAATTTGTAGGACTTTGTTATACCGAAGCAGCTCAGCAAAGATGCTATGCACGCTAATAGGGCAGCGGTTCCTCCGTCTTTAGGAGTGTAGTGTTTGCCGGTTTCTCCGTCTACCCTCTGGTGGTCTCCGGGAATACCCTGATTTACAAAAGATGCCGTGCTTTTTATAAAAACAGCAGCCGCTGAATAATAAGAACCGTCTGCCATGTAAGGAGATACATCATCGTAAATTTCTTCTATTCTCCAGTCTTCAAGATAGTCAATCATTAAGCCTGAGGTAGAGATATGTATTTTCCGGTTATCCATGTCAATCAAAAAAAGAACACCACTTTTATCGGAACCTATTCCAAAGTCGTGGTCGTCGTAAAAATCATCTGCATAGGCTTGAGGTGATTTTCCGTGCGTGTCCAAGGTTGTTACGATTACAGCTTCTTTATTGTATTTGTCCAAAAATTCTGCAAGGCTGTCTTCCAGAGTGCTGATTTGGCTTTCCGAAAAAAGATGTGCCTGGTCAAAAACCCGCTGTTTGCCTGTTCCCTGTGCAAAAACTGCAAATGAAAGCAGAATAAGTCCAAATGTTAAAACTATTTT
>JAEEQG010000042.1 GCA_016285185.1 Spirochaetota bacterium | reverse complement strand
TGAAATGATGATGATACGGTCTATAGAACGAGCCGATGTTCTAAATTGTTTACAAAACGGCGAGATTATCGAGGATTATCCAAATTCATTTCCCCATCCTAGTTGTCTTGTATTTGGATATACACTTAAGCACAAAATTCTGCATGTTGTCGTTGGTATTAAGGAAAATATTCTGATGATAATCACAGCTTATTTCCCAGATTCTACAAAGTTTGAAGAAGATATGCGCACAAGGAGGTCAAAATGAATACTTGTTTTTTTTGCAAAAATGATACAGTTGTTCATACTGTAACCACTTACATGGTTGACTTAAAAGATTGTATAGTCATTGTTAGAAATGTTCCTTGTGAAGAATGTACTGAATGTGGCGAAAAGTATTTTACTGATGATGTTATGGAAAAGCTTGAAACTATCGTGAAAAAAGCTCGTGAAATTGCAAGTGAAGTTTTTGTAACCGACTATTCAAAACAAGCCGCTTAAAGGAAATGTATTTATTACTTTGGTGTATCACCTTCCGTTTTCGGAAGGTCGGTTAGTTTAAGGAGTCAAGTAAATGTACGATGAATTAGAAGAAATTGAAATGAGCTTTTTATATTTCATCCAAAAAAAAGAAGACGGTCATTATTTACTTGATGCTTTTTTTAACAACAAGAATCTCGGTTTAATTGCACAATCTATTCCATCTGGAACTGTTTATATGCAAAAAAATGGAGATGCAGAGTATTATATGGATTCTGATGATAAAAATGTCTACGAAAAATATTATGAAGCTATGAAAAGAAGTGTCTCTGAAAAGAAGGATTATCTTTTCGATTTGGTGAAAAATAAAAAAACAGTTCTTAATCCAAATGTAGAATACTAACCCACATTACCCCGGACATAGTTCCGGGGCTTTTTTATGCCTATTTTCGGTGTATCACCTTCCGTTTTCGGAAGGTCGGGTAGTTAAAATTGTATCTTTTTTAATCTGTGCCATCTTATGCCTTTAAAAGCTCCATGAGTTTTGTGTTTATATAAATATTAGTCTTGCCAATTTTCTGACACTCCAGTATTCCAGCATCATTAAGTTGATGAAGGTATCGGGCTGCGGCTTTTCGCTCAACACCAGTTGCTTTTTCTATGAATTCGCCTTTGCAATATGGATTTTCAAAAAGAGTTTCAACAAGTTCCTTTGAGTATATTTTAGGACACTTTTCTTTTACCTCTTCGATTGTCTGATCCATAAGAGTTTTAATGCTACGTACTTTTTCTATTGTTTGTTTTGAATTAGATTTGCAATACCTTTTAATTCTGATAATACAGCAACTGCATCTCGTTCTGCTTTGAGGATTTCTATTGTTTCCAGTTTTTCTTGCGTTACATTTATAAAACTGTAATCTTCCATTATGTCCTCTTTTTATTGATTTTGGGATACATAATACGCATTATATACCAATTTTTACATTTTTGGTACATAATTCTTTGTATTTGTACCAAAGCCAGAATTTTAGGTACAAAGCTATAGTTCAGGTGTATCACCTTCCGTTTTCGGAAGGTCAGTTAGTAGTTAAACGCTGTACTCCGCGATTATGCTTTCGGTATTTACGGATAAAAAAGTTGTCGCAACGTTGCGGCGGACTTAATTTACAGTCCAATCAAACTTGACAATGTACCACTTTTGTGATACGTTACTACTATGAAAAAAGAGGATTGCGTAATATACAAAGGGGATTTTTTCCAAATTGAATGGTATTATGATTCCAAAGGAAATAGCCAGCCTTATGACTATTACGCAACCTGTGATTTGTGCCAAAAACGTAAATTCTTGATGCTTTGTCAAAGAATGGGTGATTTTGGCAAAATCAATGATATCACGAAGTTCCGGAATGAGGGAGACGGAATCTTTGCGTTCAAGCCACAGCCAGACCGGTATCTCGCTTTTTTCAAGAAAGGCAACAAAATTATCGTCACGAATGCTTACAGGAAAACTGGCGATAAAATGCCAAAAAAAGAAAAGGTTCTTGCCTTGAAGAACAGGGAAGATTATCTTAGCCGGAATCCAGAAACGGAGGAGGGAACAAAATGACCACGTTTGAAAAATTTTTTGCAGAAAACCCTGAGCAAAAAGAAATTTATGATAAAGAATACAATGATTTTCTGCTTTCAGAATTCATGCTTGAGCAGATGGAGAAACAGCATATTTCGGTGCGTGAGCTTGCGAAAAAAGCTGACGTCTCTCCTACAGTAATTCAAAAGCTTCGCTCGAAAGATTCCCAGAAGGTTAATCTATCAACATTTACATCTGTTCTACGAAGCCTTGGGTATCAGATTAAACTTGAGAAAATGCCTGTTCTTAGATAGCCTGAAATTCGAGTTTTCGGTGTATCACCTTCCGTTTTCGGAAGGTCAGTTAGTGACTCTACATTTTTATAGTGTCACTAAATCTTTTGCACCTACTAGAAGTTCCTGTAAGTCAGGTTTTTCCTGACATAAAACGCAGTCTTTGAATTGGTTTTCCGTCAAGATTATCATTCTTACTTCTCCTGTAGGTGGTAAATATGGTTTTATCCGATTCTTATGCTTGATGCACCTTTTGTTCCGTATTTGTTTGTTGGGTTTAGCATTACTAAGATTCGCATGCTCTCTCCGTTTTAAAATCAAGCAATATTGGCAGCTTCAACAATTCAGGCTGATTTTCTATTACGGCAGATTTAAAGCTGTCTATCATAAGCTCAATTCCTGTAGAAATATTCATGACTTTTCCATCAATTTTACATGGTTTATGCAAAATGCCTGTTAAACACCTTTTTTGTTTTACTGAAAGATTATAATCTACTCCAACGATGCCAAATGCTATAAGGTCTACCATTGCACGCCAAGGTTCAATCAAATCATCTGCAAGATTAAAATTATTGTATTCATTATGATGATTAATTCCTATTGCACAATGAAAGCCAGTTGAAATCAATGCTTTGATGATATAGCTTCTAACAATTGCATATCCGTAGTTCAAAGCAGAATTCACAGGATCATCGCTCCGTCTGTTTAATCCCTTATGTCCGTTTATTACATGACATTCTGCTGGGGTTGTAATTTCTATTACTCTATATGCCATAGAGGAATTCTAAAACAATATTTTGTAATTGCAATAAAGTCTTCTACAACTCATAAACTATTTGAATAAAAGCATCAAAAAGTGTAATCTATGGCATACCGTATGCACCGGGAGGTCATGGTGACAAACGAAATTGTATTGGTCATAGATTTTGGCGGGCAATATAATCAGCTTATTGCGCGGCGTGTGCGCGAATGCAACGTCTACTGCGAGATTTACTCCTACAAAACGGATATCCAGAAAATAAAGGCGATGAACCCAAAAGGCATCATTCTTACAGGCGGCCCAAGCAGCTGCTACGAAGAAAATGCCACAACATGCTCTCCGGAGCTGTTCAAGCTCGGCATCCCGGTACTGGGGCTTTGCTACGGCGCACAGCTTATGCAGCACGTACTCGGTGGAAAAGTCGAGCGCGCAACCGACCGCGAATACGGAAAAACAGCCGTTACCGTTGACCCGTCCGCATCTCTTTTTGAAGGCGTTCCTGCCGAAACAACATGCTGGATGAGCCACTTCGACTATATCAGCCGCATGGCTCCCGGCTTTAAGAGCATAGCCCACACAAAAAACTGCCCTGTCGCCGCTGCAGAAAACCCGGCTGCAGGACTTTACGCAATCCAGTTCCACCCGGAAGTGCTTCACACCCCTGAAGGAACGAAAATGCTCTACAACTTTGTGCGGAATATCTGCGGTTGCTCCGGCGACTGGAAAATGGACGCGTTTGTAGAAGACAGCATCCAGAAAATCCGCGCAAAAGTCGGCAACGGAAAAGTTCTTTGCGCACTTTCAGGCGGCGTAGACTCATCAGTTGCGGCCGTTCTTCTTTCAAAAGCGATAGGACAGCAGCTTACATGCGTTTTTGTTGACCACGGACTTTTGCGCAAAAACGAAGGCGATGAGGTTGAGGCTGTTTTTGGACCAAAAGGACCTTACAAACTGAACTTTATCCGGGTCAACGCGCAAGAGCGTTTCTACATAAAACTTGCCGGTGTTTCTGAGCCGGAGCGCAAACGCAAAATCATCGGCGAAGAGTTCATCCGCGTGTTCGAGGAAGAAGCCAAAAAAATCGGTTCCGTGGATTTTCTTGTTCAGGGCACGATTTACCCGGATGTTGTTGAAAGCGGGCTTGGCGGCGAGTCTGCCGTTATCAAGTCGCACCACAACGTCGGCGGTCTGCCGGATTGTGTTGATTTCAAAGAGATTATCGAGCCGCTACGCAACTTGTTCAAGGACGAAGTTCGCAAAGTCGGCTTGGAGCTTGGCATCCCGGAAAAACTTGTTTTTCGCCAGCCGTTCCCAGGTCCGGGGCTTGGAATCCGCATCATAGGCGACGTTACGGCTGAAAAAGTACGCATGGTTCAGGACGCGGATGCTATTTACCGTGAAGAAATTGAGAAAGCTGCCGAAAACTGGAAAAAAGAGAACGGAATAAGCGCGACGCTTTCTGCAAAAGCCACCCCTGACGAGCGCTTCAAATATGTAATGCAGATAAATCCGCCGTGGATGCCGAACCAGTATTTCGCGGCTCTTACGAATATGCGCTCTGTTGGCGTTATGGGCGATGAGCGTACATACGACTATGCCGTTGCGTTGCGCGCCGTAAGCACAATAGACTTTATGACAGCAGAAGCATCCCCAATTCCGTGGGATGTTCTTCAGACGGTTATGAGCCGCATTATAAACGAAGTCCGCGGAGTAAACCGCTGTCTGCTCGACATCACGAGTAAACCACCGGGAACAATCGAACTGGAGTAACGGAACGGCGGGAACCGGTTAGCGATGTGAAGGGCGCGTCTGCGTTCCGAAGCGGGTCACCGCGTAGGAATGAGCCGCGTTAGACGGCGAACCCGGAACGTAGCGACCGCCCGTTTTTTCGGGCGGGAACCGCCATATTACCC
>JAEEQG010000041.1 GCA_016285185.1 Spirochaetota bacterium | reverse complement strand
AACCGGCGCAGAAGAATACATGGGCTTAATGTCGTTCGTTAGCACCGCCCGCAAAAACGGGTTTGATTCTTATCACGCGGTAAAGATGGTTTTATCAGGTCAGATCAATCAGGTTTTTGGGGTGGGGTGCTGAATAGTTACTGATTTTCTATAATATCAAAACATATGCACAAGTGTATTCATTATTATTTGTTACTTTTTCACAAAAGTAACTGTTGAATTTCTATGTGTTACATTATGGAATAATCTCAAGAAATATGCTACTATGATAATGGAATAAAATAGAAGGGTGATTGGTAATGAAAAATATCAAGGATCTGGATTTCGGTTATGGAGATGCTGCATCGTATCGAAATAGCAGGAGATATCGTGACTTTTTTTCAAAGATATTTGTAAAAGATGAAAAACTTGAACAGCTTATGCGTGATGACACTTATTTTTTAATTGGTGACAAGGGGACAGGGAAAACTGCTTATGCTGTTTTTTTGGAAAACAACCTTTATGAAAACACAAAATCGCAAATTGTCAATATGGAATCCACAGATTATCGAGTTTTTCTTGAATTAAGAAAGCTTGGATTTTTACAACTTTCTGATTATGTGCGTACTTGGAAAATAATAATATTGATGATAATCGCAAAATCAATTAGAAAACAAGATATTGCAATGTTTGGTCCAAATCGATCTGCTAATTTTGTAGAATTGACAAAGAGCATTGATGAATACTATGAAAATGCGTTTGTTCCAGAAATTGCATCATCATTTAAGTACCTTTTTGACAAAGCATGTACAGGCGAGACTGGGCTGTCTTTCAACGCTTTGAATTTAAATTCTGATGTTAAAGCTTCAATAAGCACAAGAATAAGCGATGAAAAAACCTTGCTCAAATTTCAAAACAATCTTTTGGATCTAGAAAGAAAATTTAGCGAAGCCTTTTCTCGATTAAAGATAAAACAGAATAAGTTTCTATTCATTGACAGCATTGATATCAGAGTAGACGATTTTTCGGATAGAGAATACAAAGCATGCGTTCAGGGTCTTGCAAAAGCAATTTGGGAAGTAAACACATCTATTTTTCGTCATATGCCTGACTCTGATGGTTTCCTAAAAGTTGTTTTATCAGTCAGAACTGACCTTTTTCCGCAATTATCTTTGCATAATCAAGCTAATAAAGTTCGGGACAACAGCGTAATGCTTGATTGGAGAACCACGTATGAAAATTACAAGAGTTCTCCCCTCTATAAATTTTGTAACAACTTGTTATCATATGATAATGATGGCTTGCCGATTGATTCTTATTGGGAATACTACTTTCCTTGGAAGACAAGTAGTACAAATCCACAAAAGAGGAAATATGACGATGCCTTTATTAATTGTTTAAGATTATCCCTTTGCCGACCCCGTGATTTTGTTTCAATTATGAAGGCTATTCAGAAAAACACGCCAAAATCTTCGAGTGTTTCTTCGATAGAGTGTTTCGAGTCTAATATGACTCAAAATGAAATATCAAACTATTATGTTGATGAGGCTCGTGATTGGTGTTTACATAGTATTCCACCAGAAGGATTTGAAACGGTTATATTTTTCTTTCAGTTTTTAGATGGTAAGTCAAAGTTCTCATACGAACAGTTCATTACGTGCTTTAATGAATACACAAAACAAGTATCGGATAAGAAAATGGAATTGTTTGAAGAAATATTCGAACCAGATGATTTTTTGCAACTATTATTTGACCTTAATATGATTTGTTATTATGATAAAACATCTGATGGGAAAGAGTTTTTTAGATTTTGTTATAGAGAAAGAGAAATATATCAATTGGAACCCAAAGTAAAAATTGGAGTTACATATGGGGTTCACTATTCCTTGCTTAAGGCATTAAATCTCGGACGAAATAGTTTTCCAGATTCGGATGATTAATGAAAGTCATAATTTGAGCGGCGCAACTTGTCCGTGGAGGTGGTACTAAAACTCCTTGCAAGTAGTGCTCACGCGGCGGTATTTTCACAGAGGCGTTGTTTAGTTAGAGTTTACTGAAAAACTCTTTCACGAACGCGTAGTATAATCATCGATAAACGGCAACAGCGTAAGAACAAACGCAATAATTCCTCCCTTAGTTTGCGGAAGGCGTTCATTGCGAGTATGGCGAATACAAGGTCGGTTTT
>JAEEQG010000040.1 GCA_016285185.1 Spirochaetota bacterium | reverse complement strand
CCGGAAGTTCCTACAATACTAAGGAATTCTCCCTTGTTCACGCTCAGATCTACACCGCGCAAAGCTTCTACTTTTGCTTCGCCTGTGCCGTATGTTTTTTTAAGTCCTTCTGTTTTCAAAATTTCCATTGTGTGTCTCCTGCCCAAAACCACCTTTCCGCAGCTTTGATAATAAAAACATAACACACAATTCTTTCAAGAATCTTTCAAAAGGAAATTATTTTGGTAAGAATACAGAAAAAGTTGAACCTTTGCCAGGCGTTGAGCTTGCCTTAATATACCCGCCTTGTCCACTTATGATTTCTCTGGCGAGGTGAAGACCAATGCCAACGCCTTCTTCTGATTTTGTAGAGGAGCCTCTGTAAAAGCGGCCGAAGATTTTTGGGAGGTCTTCTTCGGGGATGCCTTTTCCTGTGTCAGAAATATCAACTCGTACAAACATATCAAACTCGGTGGCGCTTATTGTGATACTTCCTTTGTCGGTGTATTTTACGGCGTTGTCTGCAATGTTAAAGATTGCCTCCTGAGTCCATTTGGAGTCTATGGTTGCAACGGCTGAGGTTTCCTTGAGAATGAGATCCAGGCCTTTTGCAGCAGCTTTTTCACGCACCTGTTCAATAACATTCTGCAAAATCGGGAACATTTCTGTTTCTTTTTTCTCAAGTGAAATAATTCCGCTTTCGAGACGTGAGAGTTTTACAAGGCTGTCTATTAAAAAACGGAGTTTTTCTGTTTGAGTTCGTACTGCCGCAACGTTTGATTTTTGCTCATCGGTAAGTTCAGAACCTTCAAGAAGTTCGCTGTAAAGCACAAGATTTGCAATCGGAGTTTTTGTCTGATGTGAAATATCAGAAATTAATTCTTTGAGTTTGTCTTTTTCATTTTTGACATTCTGTGCAGAAATAGAAGAGGATGAAAGATATTCTTCAAGTTTTGCTTCGAGCCGTGAAACTCGTGTTTCATCAAAACAGCCGGCCGTAAACTTTCCTTCAATTGCCTGATTAAGAAAATTTTCCAAAGAATCAAAAGTTTTTTTAAGCTTGAGGTGATTAAAAATGACAATGGCAACTGCACCGGCAAAAATCACGGCAGCGGCAATAATCAAAAATATCGTCATTTTGAATATCCTGTTATCCACGCATAACCTATTCCATATATGGTTTTTATTTTGTTTCCAAGTTCAAGCTTGTCGCGTAGTCTTTTTACAGTAACAGAAAGCGCATTTTCATCAACATATTCTTCGCCGTCTGACCAGAGCCTATCTATCAAAAAATCACGGGTTGTTGTGTTTGGAGCATTTTGTGTCAAACAATACAGTAGCTTTTGTTCTACCCGCGACAAGTCAACCTGCTTTCCGTCATGAGTAAAAATCATTTTGTCAAAATTAAAAGAATAACTGTCATCAACAAACGTTTTGTTTTTTTCGCTTGTCTGCCCGCTGATTTTCCTTAGCTGAGTATTTACCCGTGCCCGCAAAACCGAAAGAGAGAAGGGCTTTGTAATGTAATCATCTGCCCCGGTTTCAAGCCCCTGAACAATATCCCTGTCTGTATCATTTGCCGTCAGCAGAATTACAGGAAGCCCCGCCTTTTGTTTCTTAATTTCTTTAAGAAGCTCAATCCCGTTCCCATCCGGCAGATTCACATCCAGCAGCACAAAGTCAGGTGCACCCAACGCAAGCTGTTCGCGTGCAGCCCTAAGGCATTCACAGGAAATTATTTCTCTATCCTCCTGCTGCAACGCTTTGCAAAGCCCCGCATTCAGAGTCCGATCATCTTCCACAATCAAAATCCGCACCACAAACAAAACCTCACCCCTCATTATATAAAAGAAGGATTGCATAGAAAACCCCATTTTTATATTAGGTTTCTATAACTATAAAGAATATTAAAGAATCAATAACTTAATATGATTACCTTTGAAAAAAAATGATATGCGCGAGCGAAGGTGGGACTGCAAACTGTTTCTATGCTTGCCGAGCGAAGCGAGATAAATCTTTTCTTTGCAAGCATAGCCAACAGTTTGACAGGCACGACGCAGCGGAAGCATATCATTTTTTTTCCACAAGAATTCATACCAACCTATTGAATTCATTTAAAAT
>JAEEQG010000039.1 GCA_016285185.1 Spirochaetota bacterium | reverse complement strand
CAGTTCTTCAAGGCTTGCGACGGATGCCGTCAAATACTGTAAACAAGTTCATAAAAAAATTGATTTTGAGAATCTTCCGCTCCAAGGAACAGCCTCAGATACCGGTTTGCTTAAATATGACGATACATCGCTTTTATATGAAATTTCTCCAGAGGCCAAACGCTGGTATGAACTTCAGGACTTGTTCGACAAGTTTTCGGATAAGGGCGTTAGCAAAACAACCAATAAACTTGCTGAAATAAAGAAAAAACATCCGGAATATGCTGATATTCCTTTTGTCGAGTATTTTGATTCTGTGCTTATGTCCAATCAAAAAAAAGGTGCCGATATTTGGCGCTGTTCATTCATATACGACAAACTCAAAAAACAGCTGGAAAATATTCCTCCCGACAGAACATTGTACAAATGGGTAAACATGGATTTTGCACGTATACACCTTGTCCTGGACCGTCCAGAAAAGGCTCTGGACTGTATTGCACTTCTTCCTGACGAAACTGCAAAAAGCGGTTACTTTCAGATGCTCAAAGGTGTTTCTTATTTGTACCTTATTGGTACTTCACCAGATTTTGAAGTGAATGCAAACTACGAATCAAATGCGTACGAAGCCCTGTCCAATGCCGAGTCACAGGAATATCCGCTCAGTGACAGCACTCTGCAATGGATGAGGGAATACGAGCGCAAAAGAGACAGCAATTGAAAGGATTGAACAGATTAAATAAATTATCGCTCTGCTTTATATTTATTCTATTTGTATGTGTATTTGGTGCATCAGCTGCTATTTCGCCTGATTTTCTTTCAAAAATAAGCATAGCCACATATTCTGCTGTCGGCAAGCAAAAGGACGGTACATATACTGACTTGGGAACAGCCGTTCTTATGGAAAATGGATTGTTTTATACTTCTGCGGCAACTTTTAATCTTTTTTCAGAGAATATTTTTGTAGATTATTTTGTCAAAGATCAAAACCAAAATTATTACAAAATAAAAAACATTATTAAACTTAACACAAGCCGTGACATACTTTGTTTTGACACGGAGACAAAACCCTCAAAAAAAGGTCTCTCTGCTTTAGCTGAACCTGATAAAGGACTGACTTTGGCATATTCGGTAAAAGCCTCGATAAAAAGCGGAATAACTTTGGAATTATGCAACTTTTTAGGCACATTTTATGAAAAAGAACATCAGGAATGGGAATGGTTACACTTTTCTTCAGAGCATGCTTCCAAAAGTGGTATAATTGTAAATGAAAATGCCGAACTGATTGGCTTTATTACTTCAAAAAGTGACGAAAACAACACAATGTTTGTTCTGCCTTTTGAAGAAACAGAATACCTTATACCTGATATTGCTATAATAAACGAATCCTTTTCGTTTGAGCTTCCAAATATTTATTCGCGTGTCTTTAACCATCGCATAAAGCGGCAAATACCGCTCCCCGCAACTATACAGAATATAAACAAAGAACTTTCAACCGAGTTCAATGCATATTTTTCAGAATTTGCTTCAAGTATCCAAAAGAATTTCGGAATGAACAGCAGCCGCGGTTTTCTTAAGGCGCTCGGTTCGAGCGAAATACGTTCCAGTGCTTCAATACCGGACTTCCCCTACACTATCTGTCTTGATGAAAACTCAAAGTGGGCTTACTATCTTCCCGAAAACCTTGAAGAAGCACTTGCTTTTACCAACGGCTTTACTGTCAGCGGTTCACTTTTTGGTTTTACCCTCACATTCCTGAACAGGGATTCGGCTCATTTTCTTGAAGATTTTCTTACAGATCCGCTACTCATTGCCAAATACCTTAAAGACTCGGTATTCCCGGAAGATTATGACACAGAACCGGAAGTTACAGAAGCGTTTGAGGATGAACTGTGCAGAAAATGGATGCTCAACTACTGGAAAGGCACGACTGAAGACGAAGTGTTTATAACCCTTGCACTTCCCCTGCCCCAGGGATTTTACGTAATGGCGGACAAGGGATCTCCTTTTAAAATCAAAAACGCTTCAACCGTAAAAATGAAATTCCTTACTTCATACGTTTATCCGTCATATTCCGCCTCACTCTCCGAATGGATTGAATATCTCGGACTTCTTTCCGAATACGAAAACCTTTACGGCGGATTTGACAACGTCACAATAGATTACGATGAAAAATCATTCAATTTTGATTCGGAACTTTTTAAACTGCAAATGCCGTCTGACATTTTTGCAGTTAACAATGATACCACATTCCGCATTGCTTTTGGCTACGACGACACAAACGGCAAAGCTTGTCTCAAGCTGCGCAGTTTTGACTTGTTCTCACCGCCCGCCTATGAGGACTACAAGTGTCTTTTCGTTTCACAGATACTCAAGCCAGACGAAAACGCCGAGTTCTGGCTTAAACAGCAGTGGGAAGAAAAAAAAGACAAGGTATATCCTTACACAGGAACTCCGTACGATTATGAGCAGTTCACATACTATGACGAGATAATTTATCCCAAAGGCTTTACAGCTAAAAACAGGAATGAACTTACAGAATTGTACTATTTTGCCTGTGAGCTTAAGGGTAACGGCAAAAAGAAAGAGATAAAGAATCTCGCAAAAAACGTAAAGAAAGTTCTGACTATCAAAGAATAATCAGCCTAGCGCTGAAAGTTTCTGATGCAGGGCAACTACCTGCGTATGCAGATAGTGGTCAAGAGCGGGCTTTTCGATTATGCCGAGCAGCTTGCCGTTTTCATCTTCAATCGGCAGGGCTTCCGTATCTTCTTCCTGAAACATTGATAGTACATCCGGTATTGGTGTATCGGGGCGGCATGTTTTTTTGACCGGCTCCATTATATCCATGGCAAGTACACCGTCCGACATGTCGAGTATGAGAAAGCTTTCTTTTAAGTGGTCAATCGTTATTATTCCTGAGAGTTTTCCGTCAGAATCCCGTACTACATAATTCAGATTGTGCTGATGGCTGAAAGAATCCAAAATATCTTTGAGCAAGGTTGTTTCGGTTACTATTGCAGGAGAATCAGGAGAACAGATGGGTTTGCCACCTGATGTTATGTCTTTTACGCGGCAGTTTTTCATGATGTCTTCTTCGCAAATATCAAGACCGCATTCCTGTGCTTTGTCTATACCGTATTTTACGCATACAGGACCTACAAGCTGTACCACGAATGTGGTAGCCGTTATGATAAGTATAATCGTAGGTCCAATTGTACTGCTGAAAGTTTGCCCTGCGGCGATTGAAAGCCCGATTGCTACACCAGCCTGGCTTAAAAGGCACCACGGCAGATACTTGCGAACAGTTTCGGGTGCATGGGTAATCTTTGCACCGAATCTTGCACCTACTGACTTACCTACCGTACGGCAGAAAATGTACAGTAGCGCAATAATGCCTACATAAAGGTTGATATTCCAGATGTTAAGTTTAGCGCCGACAAGAACAAAAAACAGAACGTAAATCGGCGGTGTGAATTTTTCCACCAGAGAGAATGTGGGTCGTGTTTTTGCAGGAGCAAAGTTTACCATAAAAAAGCCGACCGACATTGCCGCAAGAATGTTGTCAAGGTCAAGATAACCGCATACACCGGTGGATAAAAAGATTGCACCCAGTGAGAAAGCAAGGATACGGCCCTCATCCGTCATTACATTGCGGATAAAAAGACTCAGCAAAAAGCCTATTGCAGAGCCAATGAGTATCGAGAAAAATACATCATAAAACAGATGCATCAGCTGCTGCATAAAGCTTCCGCCGGTATAACCGAGAAGCGAAGACGCTACAGAAGAAGCTATCGCATACAAAAACAGAGCAACCGCATCATCCATTGCAACAATTCCCAAAACTGTAGTTGTAAGCGGACCGCGTGTTCTGTTCTCTCTCAGAACATCAGTTGTTGCGGCTGGAGCGGTCGCGGATGATATGGATCCGAGTACCAAACCGAGTGCAAGTGAAACATTCATGTTCTTTGTGAACAAATACGATACTATCGTTACCAGAACGGATACTACAAAAAACGGAACTATGGCTTCAAAAAGAAGTATTCCGATAAACTGCTTGCCGTATTTTTTGAGAATATTGAGCTTCAGCTCGCCGCCAATGAGAAAACCTATGAGCGAAAGTGCGATGGAACTTACCGGATCAAGCGAAACAATTACATCCGAAGACAAAATCTGAAAGCCCGACTGCCCTATTATAATTCCGATTACAATATATCCTACAACCTGTGGTATCCGCAGTTTTTGAAAAAGCCTTCCACCCATTGCACCCAACAAAAGAATCAAACCAAAAAGAAGAACAAGATTCATTTTGTCAATTGCATTGAAATGCATAAAATCAGGAAGGAACTGAGCAAATATATTCATGGTTTCGTTATAATACAAAGGAAAAAACTTTACAATACAGCTTAAAATTTACTTAAAAATCGTATTGCTTTTTAAAATTTAATTAGTATCTTTGTGGTATGAACTACGAACAATTTACAATTAAAGCACAGGAAGCTCTTCAAAATGCTACGGTTATTGCGCAGCAGGAAGACCATGGTGAAATAGGAACAGATCATGTATTGCTGGCTCTCTTGCAGCAAAAAGACGGCCTGATTCCGCCGTTAATTGAACGTATCGGAGTTTCATTACAATCTGTCTTACAGCAGGCTGAATCGCTGGTAAAATCAAACCCGCGCATTCACGGAAACATACAGCTTTCGCTTTCTTCTCAGATGTCCAGGGCACTCGCAAAGGCTGATAAAGAAGCCGCTATGCTAAAAGACGAATATCTTTCAGTTGAACACATCTTTCTTGCCCTTGTAAGTAATGACGATAAAACCGCCCGCATGCTGCAGGAAAACGGAATAACGCGTGAAGCCGTTCTCGCCGCCTTAAAGGCAATAAAGGGCGACCAGCGCGTAACGAGTCAGGATCCAGAAGCCTCTCTGCAGGCACTCGAAAAATACTGCCGCGACCTGACCGCACTTGCAAAGCAGGAAAAAATTGACCCTGTTATAGGCCGTGATGAAGAAATACGGCGTGTAATGCAGGTTTTGTCGCGCCGAACAAAGAACAACCCTGTTCTCATAGGTGAGCCTGGTGTTGGTAAAACCGCCATTGTAGAAGGTCTTGCACGGCGAATTGTATCGGGTGACGTTCCCGACAGTCTTAAAAACAAGCGGCTTATGGCACTTGATTTGGGTGCGCTTGTTGCAGGAGCCAAATTCCGCGGAGAGTTTGAGGAAAGACTTAAAGGCGTAATAGCCGAAGTACAAAAATCTGAAGGAAATATAATCCTTTTTATAGATGAACTTCATACCCTTGTCGGCGCAGGTGCAAGCGAAGGCTCAATGGATGCTTCAAACCTGCTCAAGCCTGCTCTTGCCCGTGGTGAACTTAAGGCAATCGGCGCAACGACTCTTGACGAATACAGAAAGTATATCGAAAAGGATGCGGCTCTTGAACGCCGTTTTCAGCAAGTTTACTGTGCCGAACCGAATGTGGAAGACACAATTGCGATTCTTCGCGGTCTCAAGGAAAAATACGAAGTTCATCACGGCGTCCGTATTAAAGACGAGGCGCTTGTAGCGGCTGCGGTGCTTTCCAACAGGTATATTACAAGCCGTTTTCTGCCGGATAAGGCGATAGACCTTGTTGATGAGGCGGCCAGCCGTCTTAAGATGGAAATTGAAAGCCAGCCGACCGAGCTGGATCAGGTTGAACGCAAGATTCTTCAGCTCACAATCGAAAAACAGGCATTGTCAAAGGAAGAAGACGAAGCTTCAAAAGAACGGCTTGCTAAGATTACGTCTGAACTGGAAGAACTGTCTTCAAAGCGGGATGCGATGAAACTCCAGTGGCAGACTGAAAAACAGCGTAT
>JAEEQG010000038.1 GCA_016285185.1 Spirochaetota bacterium | reverse complement strand
TTATGAGCATCATGTACGCCAGACACCAGCAGAAGGTTCTGTTTTTAAGACGTGAAAAAATATTGTTTACAAAATCCGCGTTTTCCTTTTTCCGTTCTGAAAAATTCCCGAAAGCTTTAAGCATCTTTTTTGAAAAATGCCTGAAAAAGACAAGCGCAGGTATGAGAAGCAGTATCAGATATAAAAACAAAGGTCTGGCAAATGAAATCATAAGAATTCCTTCAGAAAAAAGCGTCGCAGAATCCACGAAACCAAAAGCATCACTAATGCCGCAACTGCGAATTTGAGGTAAAGATACTCAAGTTTTTTTTCAATTCTGTAGGTTTGTACAACCCCCTGCTTTTCCGCAATCTGTTTTATTGAAGCGTAAAAAAGCTCAGGATTGTCCGCGTAAAAATACTGTCCTTTGCCTGTTGCGGCAAGCCGGATTAGTTCCTGTTCATTAAAGTTTGAATCAAAATGACCGGAAAAAAGTTTTCCCGTCGTTGGATCTGTGTATTCGATGGGAACGGTTCCTTTTGTTCCTACTCCGATTATGTACAGCACAATGTTTTTTTCTTCCGCCAGTTTTGCGGCTGTGGTAGGATGAATAGAACCGGCGTTGTTTTCGCCGTCCGTGATAAGCACTATACATTTTTTAGGGGCTTCGGATGACACAAGATGATAGACTGCGGTTGCTATTCCTGTTCCGATTGCAGTACCGTCGCCCATCTCGCCGGTTTGCATTGCGGTCAGCCTTTCGGTAAAAAAATCTGTGTCCTGTGTAGGCGGAACAATCAGCGCTGAGTCCGCTCCCATGGAAATCAGTCCAAAAGTTGAACCGCCGGAATTAGCCACAGTACCGGTTATTGTTTCCTTTGCGGATTCGAGTCTGTTTTTGCCGTTCATATCCTTTGCCGCCATTGACGGACTTGTATCAACAACAAAAATGAATTCACTGCCATGCGAGGTGTATATTTTCTGTGAGTGCGTCATTACGGGAGAAGCAAGGGCAATGATTAAAGCAATAAAACCCGCGGCGGTTAAAAACTTTGCTATAAAACGGACAAAACCTGATACCTTTTTTTTGTAGGAGTAAGTTTTTCCTTCCCAGTCCGAAAGATTGAGCGGAAGAAGAATATGTGTAAAAACGCCCAGCTTGCGCAGCAGATAAAACAGCGGCAAAAGCAGCAGGAAAAGGAGGGCGTAATAATTTTCAAGATAAAACATCTGCCTGTCTGCCCTCCAAGTGTTTTGCGGAATTTGTTATCATTTCTATAAAGATGTTAAGCTGTTTTTCAAACAAAAAACTGTTTTCTGCAAAGCGGATTACATCACAGGATTTGCAAACCTGCTCAAGTTCATTTATGTATTCCAATCTGCACGGAATTTTATTAGCATTCAGGATTTTTGAAAACTCACTTGCCGTGGCGGCTTCAAACGAAATTGAAAACCGTTTTTCAAGATACATTTTGATGGTTTTTACTATATATGTGGCAGCTTCTGATTCAGTAAACGAAGCTCTGCGTTTTTTCAGTTTTTTAAGCTTGCGCAGCAGTTTTCTGTAATTTCTCGAATACGAAATTTTTTTCAAAACTTTTTGCACAGCGGCTTTTAGTTTTTTCATTTTGGAAACCAAAAGCAGTACAATGCTTATCAATGCAATAAGAGCAATAATACTTCCGTATATTACATAAGTTGTACCCGGTATAACAAAGGGCGGCTGTGCCGGTGAAAGCTGCGTTGCGTTTGTTTCATCGCTGACGGAACGTATTTGCAGCGGTGGCACGGTAACTGCAAGCAAAAAATCCGTGCCATCCGTAAATAACAAGTCCGGTAATTCAAGTTCACCGCATTGCCACGGAATTATGTCCGCATATAATGTTGCGGAATTTGCAGAAGTTACTTCAAGCCGGAGTTCTGTAACCGTGCAGACCGCGTTGTCTTCCGGCAGAGCGACCGGTTTGAGGCTGCCGGGAATTGGCGCATCGGTGTAAAAGCTGAAAACGACCTGTGCCTTTGAACCTACTGTAACATCGGATGGAATAAGCGATACCGAGCCTGTTTTTATCATTGATTCTTCTCCTTTTGCGAAAAGAATTTGGATAAAACAGCGGCGGGATCATCCCGTGTTGATATTTGCAGTGGAGTTACGCTTCTTTTAAGGCATAGCGAATTCCAGCGCTCCAGTCTTTTTTCTCCGTATTCGTTCCAGTCTTTTTGAAACCCTTGAGAAGAAGTGGCAAGAGCTTGTCTTGCTTTTGTTTCGGGGTCAAAGAATGAGAGAAGTCCTGCTTTTGGGAGTTCAAAATCCGAAATGTCCGTAATGCAGATTGCAATAACGTCGTGTGCGGTTGCCAGACGGGCGAGTGCTTTTTCGTATCCGCCTACACGAAAGTCTGAGATTACTATTACAAGTGACCGATTTTTTAATAGCTGATATGCACCCTGCAGTGAGTTTGTAAGCAGTGTGCCGGTTTTTCTGTTCCGGTTGTAAGCATCAAGGTGGCTTAAAAGTAGCATAATCTGATTTCTGCCGGTTTTGGGCGGTGAGGAAAAACGAACTTCGCCGTCAAAAAAGACCGCACCGACAGGGCTTGAATTTTGTTCGGCGGCGAATGCCATTAAAGCGGCTGTTTCATTTGCTGTTTCCAGCCGTGATTTGGCTGCAAAGCCTGTGTCCATGGACAAAGACTGGTCAACTATTAAAAAAACAATAAAATCGCGGTCTTCCTGATGAAGTTTTATATACGGTTTCCCGATTCTGGCCGTAACGTTCCAGTCTATATTGCGGATGTCATCGCCGTATAAATAATCTCTTACACCGGTAAATTCTACACCCTGCCCGCGCAAAAAAGAACGGAATCCGCCCGTTCTCATACCTTCCGCTATGGAAAACGCGGAAAGCCGAAGTTGTGAGGCTTTTTTTACAAGTGACGTGTACCGGTTGTTGTCCATAAACGTGTTTCCCTGTTACGGAACCGGTAAGAATGCGAGAATCTTTGTGATTATATCGTCTGCCGTAAGTCCGTCTGCAGCGGCTTCGTATGAAAGTACAAGCCTGTGGCGCAGAACGGCATGAGCCATTTTTTTTACATCGTCCGGCAGAACAAAAGAACGTCCGTCAAGCATGGCGGTTATTCTGGCGCATTTTTGCAGGGCAATACCCGCGCGTGGTGACGCGCCGAACGAGATGTAGCGCAGAATGTCTTCGCGTCCTTCAGAATTGTTTGCCTGTATGCCGCTTCGGGTAACGGAAACCAAAGAAATTATGTATTCGATTATTTTTTCATCGCAGGTTACGCTCTGCAAAGCGGTCTGCATGTCGGCTATTTTCTTTTCGGTGAGGATTTTCTTTACCGGTATTTCTTCAGGATCGGATGATATGCTGTTTTTTACGATTTGAAACTCTTCTTCTGCCGTTGGATATGGAACGGTAAGCTTGAGCAGAAAGCGGTCAAGCTCGGCTTCCGGCAGATTGTAAGTTCCTTCCTGCTCAATCGGGTTCTGCGTTGCAAGAACAAAAAAAGGGCTTGGCAGTTTGTGGGTTTTGTCGCCGATTGTAACCTGCTTTTCAGCCATTGCTTCAAGAAGCGCGGACTGTACTTTTGCAGGGGCACGGTTTATTTCGTCCGCAAGTACAAGGTTTGTAAAAACAGGCCCTTTACGTATTGAAAATTTGGCGGTGTTCTGCTCATAAATCATTGTTCCGATTAAATCGGCAGGAAGCAAATCAGGTGTAAACTGAATACGTTTAAAATCCAGTCCCGTAATGTCGGAAAATGTTTTTACGGTCAGCGTTTTTGCAAGTCCCGGAACACCTTCCAGCAGAACGTGTCCACCCGCAATAAGCGCTGTTAAAATACCGTCTGTTATATCCGTCTGTCCAATGATTCTTTTTTTTGCTTCTTCTCTGCAAAGATTTGCAATTTCTTTGCACTGGTCTAAATCTTGAGCATTAAAATTTGCCACCGCACACCTCTGCCTAAAGAATATCATATTATCCGACAAACTGTCGACATAAAGAATCATTTTTTTGATAATTCGACTTGTGTTTTTGTCAAAGTATTACTACAATAAGAGTAAGTATTATTAATAACTGTTAAGAGGAAAAAATGAAAAAGGGTTTGTATTTATTGTCAGCTTCAGCAGCTGTTTTTTTATTACTATGCTTATTTGCCGGCTGTTATGCCGGTCCGAGTGGAGCTCCTGCTGCAACTGCTTCTGTAACCGCAACATACAGATTGGCAAACGGAGGAACATCTGATTCCGGTACGCTTACTTTTTATTCTGATGACACATGGTATAAAGAGGGTGCTATCTCTGGATATAGAGAATGCTGTAAAGGCACATACAGCGGTAATCCCGCTGCGGATGGAGCTCTGGTTGTTACCCGTACTCACAGAGATAACGGTGCCGGTTGGTTTGAAGCAGGTGAATCCTATTCGATCAACGTTTCTAACGGTTCATTTGTAGATAACGGTTATACCTGGACAAGATAATAAAAAAAGAAGGGATACGACCTTGCCGCATCCCTTCCAAAGCAAATGTAAGGAGGAGAAAAGGAGAACTTATTTAAAAAAATCAGGTTTCTTGGAAACATGTACAATAAATGGCGAAACAAACCGCTCGGGCGGAGGAACCTAAGCGTCTGATATTGTACAAAACGGTTTTTCTCCATGCACACCCCTGTGCTTCCGTTTACATTTTGAAGTATAAGGGCAAGATACTTTCCTTGCATTAAAACAAGATTAAAAATAACTGAAAAATATATTCTTTTTTAATTTTTTTTTAATTTACGATTTCCCTAATAAGGTATATACTCATTTAGAATGACTGAAAATCTTTATTTATTGCGTTATAGACCTTTTTTTCTCAGCCTGCTTTTTTTTGCTTTGGTTGGAGCAAATTTGTCCGCTCAGTCAGTTTTTCAGTTACCGCAATCATCTGATGTTGTCCCTGTTTACAGAAAACGAAATACTCCGACATCGGAATCTTTTTCAATGCAAGCAAGAAAACTGAGTATTGAAAAATTCTCTGTTGAACAAACCCCCGAGTTTATAACAGTTATGCTGGTATTCAATATTCCTGTCGACCCGCACAGCTTTTCTGAAGAATCTGTATTTGTAAATAAAATGCAACTGCCGGAAAATTCTACGATAAAATTCAACAGAACAGGAACAGAACTTCACATAACAATCCCTGTTGACGAAATTGAAAGCCGCATTGAAGACAATTCACAAGAGTTGCAGTTTTCCTTAAAAGATATAGCTGCAAAAGATGTTATAGATAAAGAAAGTCAAACTAAGAACGAATTGCAGTTCTCTATTCGATACAAATTTGCGGAGTGATTTTTGAAAGTACTGATTGTAGAGGATGAGCCGAATATTGCTTCCTTTGAAAAACTGGAGCTTGAACATGAAGGGTTTGAAACCGAGATTGCTCAGACGGGAAGGGAAGCGGTTACAGTTTTTGAGGCGAATCCGGATGCTTTTTCGATTGTGTTGTTGGATATAATGCTTCCGGAATTAAACGGTCTTGAAGTATTACGCCGTATTAGAAAAATATCAAAAATTCCTGTTATTCTTGTAACAGCAAGAGGTGAGACTTTTGACAAAGTAAACGGACTTGATGCAGGTGCGGATGATTACATATCAAAGCCGTTTGCTATAGAGGAACTTCTTGCAAGAATAAGATCTGTCCTGAGGCGCAGTGAATATTTGCAGGAGCAGGGCGGTGCTGGAAATGATTCTTTAAAAGAAGACACCGAATTAAAATTTGACCGGCTGACTTTAAATTCAATAAGTTTTGAAGTTTTTGTTGACAAAACGCCTGTTGTTCTTACAAAGACGGAGTTTATGCTGCTCAAGTGTTTGCTTCAGCATCGCAACGAAGTTCTTTCTCGTGATTTTATTATTTCGGAAGTATGGGGCGAAGATCACTACATAGATGAAAATTCTGTGGATGTTTACATCCGATATCTGCGTTCAAAAATAGATGATGTTTTTGGGGTTAACTATATTAAAACAATCCGCGGTGCAGGTTACATAATAAGAGAATCCGCCAATGAAACGCACTGAGAACAGAAAAGGCATAAGACTCTCTACTCAGATTGCACTTTTCTTTTCAATCATAATAATGTGCATGGTTCTTATTTCTTCCATAGTTATGACTTCCATGCTTCGTACGGTTGTCCTTAAACAAAAATCACAGACTCTGTTGCAGGATTCTGTACGACTTTCCCGTTTTTTGGTGGGACAGGAATATCAGACAACATTTCTTTCTGCATTGAGCGAAACTTCGCAGAATAATCGCCTTTCTATTTTGCATGAAACCTATGATTTGGTTGACAGGATAGCCAGGCAGGCAGCTACTCCGTATTATATGTCATACGCTGTATTCGGTACAGCCAATACCGAAATCGTTGTTCTTGGAACAAATGATCCGTATCTGCCGATTTTGCCGGTAACTTCCGCCGGAAAAACTGAACGTTATTTTGTCAAGAATTTTTATGTTGACGGCGATTTGAATATTCTGTATACATCGATGCAGGTTGGAAACGTATTCTTGCAGACTTCCGTCAATATGGATGTGGACAGCGTAGACAGCCTTTTGTCCAAACTGCCGTTTATTGTGCTGTTGTCGTTGTTTCCTATTCTTTTGGTTTCTTTTTTTACGGCCAGATTCCTTTCGGCACGGATGCTCAAGCCTGTTACTGACATAACAAAAACCGCAAACGAAATAAGCGCATCAAATTTGGACAGGCGTATCCCTGAAAGCGATTCAAAGGACGAGATTCATGCGCTTGCCAGAACGTTCAATTCACTTTTTGCAAGATTACAGGCTGATTTTGACAGAGAAAGACAGTTTACGTCCGATGTTTCACATGAGCTGCGAACTCCGCTTGCAGTTCTTTTGGGACATGTGGATTTACTGCGCCGGTGGGGAAAATCCGATCCAAAGATACTGAATGAATCGTTGGAGACACTGCATAGTGAAATAAAATCAATGCAGTCCCTGGTAGAAAATCTGCTTTTATTGTCCAGAAGTGAAAGGCAGGCACCTGCTGAAAAGCTGATTATAAAAATGAAGCTTTTTCTTGAAAAAATAGTTGATGACATGCATTTTGTTTCTCCTGAAGTGCAGTTTGAATTGAGTTGTCCTGAAGATGCTGTTTTGAATACAAATCCTGATATTTTAACGCAGATACTGCGTATTCTGATAACAAACAGTATCCGTTACAGTCCGACACCGGCTTTTATTTCGCTTTGTTATGATTCTCAAAAAAGACAGCTTTCTGTTGTGGACAAGGGGCACGGAATCTCTGAAGAAGACTTGCCTCACATTTTTGAGCGCCTTTATCGTTCTGACAAATCCCGTAATCATAAAACCGGCGGTTCCGGTCTTGGACTTGCCATTGCAAAGATTCTTGTGAAAAACATTGATGCTCGTATTTGGGCAGAAAGTGAAGGGTTGGAAAAAGGAACCGCAATGCATATTCAGTTCGGCGGAGAAAAGCTTCTTTCCTAGTCTTGCATTAGTTTTCCAAGTTCAATAAGCTCAGGACGGTACTCAAAGTGCATGGTATCGTATTCGTCCCAGGTGCCTCCCCAGACAAAGCCCTGCTTTTCAAAGCTTTTTATGACGGCTTCAGGCGGAGTCCACAGTCTTTTTTGCGGAACGAGCATCCAGTCTGGGTTCCATACGCGTTCCCATTCCCAGTATGTGGTTTTTTTGTTGTTTTTTATCAGCACATCAATTGCAATGCCGTAACTGTGGCAACTGCGGCGTTCATTTGTTCCGTCAATTGTACGCCAGTTGTAGCCGCTTGTTTCGTGAATGGATTTTATGAAATTTGCGATTTCTTCATTGTTTTTTGCGGCAGATTCAATTTCATTGCTGATAGTAGTGATTTTGTCTTTTATGCATTTGTGAATGTTGAGCCGGTGCCCCAAAAGCTGCGACTTTACGATTTTTTCTTCGGTTATTATCCGGTTCTTTACACCCAACAGTTCTACGATAAAACTCTCATCAACAGGTTTTTCCTTTTGGAGAGCTTCCGGTGTTCCTTTCTGTCTTAAAAGCGCTATCTTTTCTTTTGTATATTCGGAGGGATTCCGCGGCTTTCCTGTGTATGGATAGATTTGCTGAGGGTCGTAATCTGCAGCTCTGGCCGCTTTGTCTTTTGGTAAAAGCCGTCCGTCCGCCCAGCAGAATTCTTTGTTGTTCAGACTTATTACCCAGTCCTTCCCGTTATTATAATAGTTGATGTTTTTATCTGGATATGCCTTTTTATAAGAAAGAAAAACTTTTTCTGCAAAACTTTGGGGAATCTTTTCTTCTTCTGTCTTTTCAGATTCTGATTCCGGTAAAATTGATTTTTCTTGTTGTATCAGAGTTTCTGTTTGTGTATCAGAATTTGCTGTTTCAGTAAGTTCCTGCTCAGCAGGGCTTTCTGTTTCGTGTTTATTGGATTGAGCATCGCTTACACAGCCGGCAAAGGTAAAGACAAAAACAGTCAGACAGATTAAAACAAAAAAACGCATATTTATATATCGGTTTTTTGTAAAATCTCCCCAACGGTTTTAACACACTTTATCAGACATCTCCAAAGCAGGTTTCAACTTCCCGTCCTGCAACTACCAGCTGATGATCCAAAGGTACTTTTTTGATTTTGCCTGCAATTTCTTCAAGCGGAACAGGAACAAAAAGTCCGTTCTGCATTGCAATCATTTTACCGTATTCACCGCGCGCAAGCATGTGCGCTGCTTCCACACCAAATCCGGTTGCAAGAACTCTGTCATACGGAACAGGGATTCCGCCGCGTTGCAGGTAGCCGAGTACTGTTACACGGGATTCGAGGTTTGTTGCCTGTTCCAGTTCCTGCGCTACTCTGTAGCCAATGGATGTCTGCATGTTCTTACGCTGCTTTTTAAATGTTTTTTTGTCCAGTTCAGCTTCTTCCTGCGAAAGAGCACCTTCTGCAACAACAACAATGGAAAAAGCTTTGCCCTGTTGCTTGCGTTTTACGAGATGTTTTGAAATGCTTTCGATGTTATATGGAATTTCGGGAATGAGAATAACGTCACCGCCGCCTGCAATTCCGGCATAAAGTCCAAGCCAGCCTGCTTTGTGGCCCATTACTTCCACAACCATAATGCGGTTGTGGCTGTGCGCTGTTGTGTGGATGCGGTCTATCGCTTCCGTCGCGACGGAAACAGCCGTTTGAAAACCGAATGTGGTATCTGTATGAACAATGTCGTTGTCGATTGTTTTTGGAAGCCCTATAATGTTAAGCCCCTCGTTGGCAAGCATAGCACCGGTTGTATTTGTTCCGTTTCCGCCGAGAACAACAAGGGCGTCAAGGTTCCATTTTTTGTAGTTTTCGATTATTGCTTCAACGGGGAATTTGTTTGTAACAGGATCTTTCTGCGGATTTTTAAAAGGTTTTTCACGCGAAGTTCCAAGTATGGTTCCGCCTCTTGTTAAAATACCTGTAATGTCGGAGGCCTGCAGTTCTTTGGCGTCATTTTCAATCAAGCCGCGGTAGCCGTTTTTTATTCCGATTACCCGCATTCCGTACTGTTCCATTGCCGTGCGGACTATGCCTCTGATTGCGGTATTAAGCCCCGGCGCATCGCCGCCCGAAGTAAGTATCCCAAAAGTTTTTGTCGCTGATTCTTTCATCAAAACTCCCTGTCTGACTATACCCTTTATTATGGAAAAACTGCAAGATACCAATCACGCATAAAAGTAAATTGACAGATTTTTTACAATATGGTGTTGTATCTGTATGGTAAAATTGCTTTTTGCTCCTATGGCAACCCTTTCGCATGAGGCGATGCGCCTTACGATTGAACGTTATTCTCCGGGTGCGGTTGACGAATATTATACTGAAATGATTCACGCCGCAAGTTTTCTTGCCGGTGGAAAGTTTGAACCGTATTATGTGAGAACCGCACCGGATCTAAGGCGGATTGTATGGCAGCTTACGGGCGGCAGTGAACAGCCTTTGGCGGAAGCAGCCAAGATTATAAGTGAAATTGGTGGCATAGGAATAGACATAAATATGGGATGCGCCGCCCCCGAAATTGTAAGGCAGGGAGCGGGCGTGGCATGGATGCTTAAGCCTGTGGCAGAAACTTGCAACATGCTTAAACGTGTCAGGGCGGCTGTGCCTGGTGAAAAACGGCTCAGTGTAAAAATGCGGTTGGGTGGAGATGATTTTACTGAAAAAAAGCTGTTTGATTTTGCGGATATGCTTGTTGGGGAAGGAGTCTCTCAGATTGTGATTCACCCTCGTACACAGAAAGAAAAGTTCAAGCGTGTGCCGCACTGGGAATATGCGCAAAAACTTGCTGAATACCTGAAAAGCAGGTATGGGAATTCCATTTGTATCTGCGGAAACGGTGATATTACCGACTTTCCTGTATTACAAAGAGTTTGCACAAAAGCTCCCGACCTTGACGGTTTTATGATTGGAAGAGCTGCTGTACAAAAGCCGTGGATTTTTGCGCAGCTTAAGGCAGGACTTGAATCGGAAGAATACCATGCAGACATAGATTTGCAGGAACTTGGAATACAATTGATTGAAGACCTTAAAATCAGTCAGCCTGAAGAATTTTGGAAAACCCGCGCTCAGCGATTTTTTGTGTATTACTGCAAAAATCTTACATTTGGAACTTATTTATCCAACAAACTGATAAATGCAAAAACTCTTGATGAGATAAAAGACTTGTTTTGCTCATATTTTGAGGAACAATCTGAGGAAAGATTTCTTGTAGTGTAGGAGCTATTTTAAGTAAACCATCAAAAGCATTATATCGCTTTGTCTGATTCCCGAAATTCTTCCCGCCTGTCCGAGTGTCTGCGGTCTTACGGTTTCAAGCTTTTGGCGCGATTCCGCTGAAAGTCCTACTACTTTACCGTAGTCAAAATCCGCCGCAATTTTGGTGGTTTCCATTTTGCGCATTTTTTCTACACGGTGATTCTGTTTTGTAATGTAGTGTTCGTATTTGTAGTCGATAAGTGCTGCTTCCCACATATCCGGGGCGTAGCCTGGATTGGCAACAAGTTGTGAAAGAGGTTTAAAAACAGCGTCTTCAGCTTCATCGGTCTGCGGTGAAAAAACGGCTTTTGCTTTTGCAGGGTGCTTTTTCAGCCATTCCATAATCTCCGCTTTCTTTTCTTTTTTTGCACGAACCGCATTCATTTGCGCATCGGACTTTAACCCGACTTTCCAGCCCTTTTCTGTCAATCGTTCATCGCAGGTGTCGTGTCTGAGCATAAGACGGTATTCTGCGCGTGCAGTAAACATTCTGTACGGTTCTTTTGTTCCGAGTGTAACAAGGTCGTCAATTAGAACTCCGATGTATGCATCGCTCCGCGAAAGAACAAACGGTTCGTAGTCTCCACCGTTTGCCTTGCAGTACAGTCCTGCGTTTATACCTGCGACTAGCCCCTGACCGGCGGCTTCTTCATAACCGGAAGTTCCGTTTATCTGGCCTGCCGCAAAGAGACCGGCTACAAGTTTTGTCTCAAGACTCGGGAAAAGCTGTACAGGATCGATAAAGTCATATTCAACCGCATAGCCGGGGCGTGTAACGACAGCCTTTTCAAAACCGGGCAGGGTACGCAAAAAGGCATCCTGTACTTCTTCGGGAAGTGATGAAGAAAAACCGTTAAGGTAAATTTCCTGCGTACTCAGGCCCTCCGGCTCAACAAAAAGCTGATGCCTCTCTCTTTGCGGAAAGCGCCGGACCTTGTCTTCGATGGACGGACAGTAGCGTGGACCAATACCTTCGATTTTACCGCTGAAAAGCGGAGAGCGGTGCATGTTTTCGCGTATAATACGGTGTGTTTCGGAATTTGTGTATACAAGCCAGCACGGAACATTCGGGCGGTCAACCGAAATTGTGTCGTAGGAAAACGGAATAATTTCCGTGTCGCCGTGCTGTATGGTGAGTCTGGAAAAATCAACGGAAGAGCGCAGAATTCTCGGAGGGGTTCCTGTTTTAAGACGGGCAACAGTAAAACCAATTTTGCGTAAGGATTTGCCCAATCCGAGCGCAGCTCCTTCGCCAAGCCTGCCGCAAGGTGCATCGTATTCACCGATAAAAATGCGGCCTTCCATAAAAGTTCCCGTTGCAAGAATAACGGCTTTTGCGGGAACTTTGCGGCCTCTGTCAGTGATAATGCCTTTGCAGACAAGACGGTCTTTGTTTTTACCTGTACCATGTTCAGTTATCAGATCAATAACCGTGTCCTGCAACGTATCGAGATTTTCCTGATCTTCAATCGTCTTTCGGGCAAGCGCCGAATAAGCAATTTTATCCGCCTGTGAACGCGGCGCCTGAACAGCGGGACCGCGGCTTTTGTTCAGCATCCGGTACTGAATCATTGTTTTGTCTATAAGATGAGCCATTTCTCCGCCGAGAGCGTCTATCTCGCGCACTATGTTACCTTTCGCAATACCACCGATAGACGGATTGCAGCTCATTCGGCCTATGGAATCGATAGTCTGTGTAATTAACAATGTATGCAGTCCGACTCGCGCAGTTGCAAGTGCAGCCTCAATACCGCCGTGACCTCCGCCGACGACGACAACATCATATTCTGGAGAAACAAAACTCATGGGGCTATTATACATTTTAGATAATTGCTTCGCAAGCTGTCCTGATAACGGGCTTTAAAAAGAAAACCCGGTCAGTTACTGACAGCAACTGAACGGGTTGGGGGAAATGCTCCCGTAATTGGAGGAACGGGAATGATCTATGTGTAATGCCCGGTTTTAAGCCGGAACATAACATAGCAAATTAAAAGCCGGAATTACGGCTAAACATACATTGGCATAACTGCGTTGAGATTTTTGATGTATTCGGCGTATGCAGCATCGTATTGTTTTACGTTTTCCGGTTTTGGAGAAACAATGTTTTCCGAATCAATCAGAACATGTTCCGCACAAAGTTTTGCGATGGAAACCTTTTCGCCTGAAAGATTTTTATAACACCACAGAGCCTGTACGGCGGCACCAAGGGCTGCTGCTTCGTTAGAAACAGGAAGTTTTACAGGCAGATTCAGTATATCCGCGGCAATCTGACGCCACAGTCTGCTCTTTGAACCACCGCCGATCAAACGGATTTCCTTTGGTTTAAAGCCGAGCTTTCTGAAAGCTTCCAAGCCGCCGCGCATTGCAAATACCGCGCTTTCCATCGCTGCACGGCAGATGTTTTCGCGTGATGTGTTTGCAAGTGTAAGACCTGTAATGCTTGCGCGTCCATTAGGCAGGTTAGGTGTACGTTCGCCGTTCAGGAACGGAAGAACTACAACACCGTTTGCTCCGATAGGTGCTGTTTCCGCAACCTTGTCAAATTCCTTTACCTCAAGGTTGAACAAACCACGAACCTCTTCGGTTATTACTGTACAGTTCATTGTACAAAGCAGAGGCAGCCAGCCGCCTGTTGACGAACAGAAGCCTGAAAGTCCGTTCTGAGGATCAGAAAGCGGCTTGTCGCAGTAACCGTACAGAGTACCGGAAGTACCCATACTCATTGTAAGGAATCCGTCTTCTACTGTTCCGGTTCCGATTGCGCCCATCATGTTGTCGCCGCCGCCTGATGATACCGGAATACCGGCAGGAATACCGAGTTCTGCTGCAATAGCCTGGGTTACTTTGCCGGCAGGAGCATCACTTTCAATCAGTTTTGGCAGCAGGTCTTCGAGTTTAGGATCAATGATTGAACAAACCTTTTTTGACCAAACGCGTTTTGCGGAATTGAACAGGGCTGTTCCCGACGTATCGCCGTATTCCATAACGTATTCGCCGGTCAATTTAAAGTTTATGTAATCATGCGGAAGCATAATGTATTTAAGTTTTGCAAAGAGTTCCGGCTTGTGTCTTTTGAGCCAGAAGATTTTTGGTGCGGTAAAGCCGGGCAGCATAAGATTGCAGATTTCAGCAATAACTTTTTTGTCACCGCCGATTTTGTCAGTAAGAATTTTACATTCTTCCGCGGTGGAAGTATCGTTCCAAAGCTTTACGTTATAAAGCGCTTTTCCGTCTGCATCCAGCGGAACAAAACCGTGCTGGTGTCCTGAAACACCAAGTGCGCAGATTGTATCGCGTATTTCTTTAGGAATATTTGTAAAACAGTGTTTCAGCGCATTGTCATACCATTCTGTTTTTTGTTCACGTGTTCCGTCGTTTTCTGAAATTATATCGACAGGACAAGAAGCGGAAGCTACCGCTTTTTTCTGTTCAAAATCGTATACAAAGACCTTCATGCTTTGTGTTCCAAGGTCAATACCAGCAACTGTTTTCATTTTTTCCCCCGATAAACTATTTTTGTTAAGATAATATATATACCTACAAGATAAGGTTATAATAACTTATTTGATATTGATATACAGAAATTTGATAAATTATATCTAAAATTGATATTTATTGCTTGACAAATGAAAAATCCTGTTTTTAAGATGTTATTAAGGTAAAAAGTATGAGGATTCTTGATACGGTATTTGTATATAAACTTAAAAAAGGTGAAAAACTGGCATATCATGGACGCTATCATGCTCACGGAAACAATGAGTATGAGCTGCATTTTTTTATTGACGGCGCAGGTTCTTTCCTTTCAAATTCCGCAAAAATGGCGATTAGTGCTAATTCGCTTTTTCTTTCAGGACCGCACGAATTCCATTCCATTCTGCCAGAACAGGTTACGCGTCCGCTGACTTATTATGCGGTTCTTTTTTCGCTATCCGAGACGGAAGATTCGGAATTATATCTTTTATTGACAAATATTCTCCATGAAAAAGCCGTCCGCCGGACAACCGCTGATACAGACCGTTTTTTGTTTGAAGAAATATACAGGCAGGCGGGAAACAGCACTTCTAGTTTTCAAAAATCCGCAGGTCTGTTGCTGCAAAGTATTCTGTTCCGCTGGTTCAGTGACGAAAACCCTTCTGCTGCCGGTTTGAACGGCAGGTCTGAACGCAAAAAAGCTTCAGGACAGCTGATTCAGAACTCATTAAAATTTATGGAATCAAATCTTGAAAACAACCTGACCATGAACGATGTTGCGTACAGAATGAATCTTTCTGTGGAGCATTTTATAAGGCTTTTTCGTGATGAAATGCACATGACGCCTTATCAGTACTATATACGGCTAAAAGCCGAAGCCGCCGCCGCCGAGCTTGTGTCATCAAATCAGCCTGTTGCGGCTATTGCGGAAAAATACGGTTTTGAAAACCGCTTTCATTTTTCCAGAGTTCTTAAAAAATGTACAGGAATGCCGCCTGCTGCCTACCGGAACTGTTATATGCAGAATGAAGTTTAGAAAATACCGCATTTTAACTGTTTTTTTTTTTCGAACCTGATATATACTTTAGACATGAGTACTATTCCTGTAAATACCGATTCTTCTTCTGACGCGATTCTGGAGCTGCTTTTCAAACTTAAGGTAAAAGATGTTATGACTTCATCTGTACTTACAGCTTCACCCGACAATACAATCAGAGAAATCCAACTGTTGATGAAGCGCAGCCGTGTTACCGGTGTTCCCGTAGTAGAAGGCAGGTCTTTGGTAGGAATCATCTCCATGGAAGACATAGTAAACGCCTTTGACGGCGGCTGGATAAACGAAAAGGTAGAAGATCACATGACGCGTAATGTCATTGTCATGCAGGAATCAATGCCGGTGTCCTTTTGTGTTTCCTACTTTAACAAATACCGCTTCGGCCGTTTTCCCGTAATCGACAACCAGAACAAGCTCGTTGGAATTGTTACCACCACTGATGTAATATCCTCTTTGCTTGCTGCCATGAACACCGAGGTAGAAAGGCTGGAAAATGTTGCACAGTATACACCTGTTATAAAACAGCCCGGAACAGAAGAACCCAATCCCAATTATTCCACAAATACGACTGACAACGAAAAGATATTCATATTCAAGACAGAGCCGTTCAATTTTGAAAAGGCGGGACTCGCTTCAACCGAAATAAAAAAGCAGCTTAAGGCAATGAAAATAGATCCTTCCATAACACGCCGCATTGGAATAGCCAGCTATGAACTTGAAATAAACCAGGTTGTTCATTCCGAGGGCGGTGTTATGCGCTATGTGCTCACACCGGATAAGCTTGTAATTGAGGCAACAGATGTCGGCCCCGGAATACCTGACATACAAAAAGCACTCACAGAAGGTTTTTCAACTGCAACGGACAAAGTACGCGCGTTCGGATTCGGGGCGGGAATGGGACTCCCCAATACAAAGCGTGTTTCAGATGATTTTGACATCACGTCAAGTAAAGAAGACGGAACAACCGTAAGAGCTACGTTTAACCTTACCTATCAGAAGGAATTATAAGTTTTTCAAGTGTAGGACTGACGCAAAGCAGCTGTTTCAAGGATTCGTAATTCTTATTTAAACCGCTGTCCTCTGTGTGGCTCTCTTTTTTGATACCCTTATATACAGCCCGTATAAGAATGTTTTTTGGTGTGTGCGACATATCAATAAATTCCAGCAACTGCACATCATATCCCTGCTGCTTGAGCAGATCCGCACGCATTGCGTCCGTTGCAAGAGCGGCAAACCTTTCCTTTATTATTCCGTATTCCAACATAAGACTCAAAGCCGGAGCAGTCGTTTTGGGCGAAAGCTGCGCATTCAGCTCATGCTGACAGCACGGAACAGAGAGAATAGCTTTGGTTTTCCAGTTTACAGCCTGTGCAAGGGCATAGTCGGTAGCGGTATCGCATGCGTGCAGCGTAATGATTATATCAAAATCGTTTTTGCCTTTGTACTGTGCAATGTCGCCGCAATAAAACGAGAGCCCTTTATAGTTCAGCTTTTTAGCAATGCCGTTGCAAAAATCTATCACATCCTGCTTAAGGTCAAGCCCTGTAATTGTAGCTTTAAGCTTTTTTACTTCCGTAAGATAATGATACACGGCAAAGGTCAGGTATGATTTTCCGCAGCCAAAATCAATAACGGATATTTCGTTTTTATGTTCTTCCGGTTTTTGTGCAAGAACCGTGTCCAGAATATCGTCTATGTATTCCAAAAAACGGTTTATCTGCCGGAATTTGTCGTATTTTGCGGCAAGAACTTTGCCCTGCTTGTTCATAACACCCATTTCTTCAAGAAACGGGACAGGAGTTCCTTCTTTTATCAGATAGTTCTTCTCACGGTTGTGAGTTGTTAATACGGATTTTTTTGCCGCATCAGGATTCTGCTGAAACAGAACTTTACGGTTTCCTTTTTTGCCTGTTAAAAACGATGCCGTTTCATTGCCTGTTTTTATTACAACCGACTTGTAATTGTCCTGCTCCGTTTTTGCAAAATTCACAAGTTCCGTAAAATCCATATTTTTGTGAAAAGCCTGTTTCTGCGTAAACTGTTCTGCCTGAAACAGTTTTTTACCGCCCGAAAGAAAAGGCCGTATGCGTATGCGCACAAACGAATCCTTTTGTACAGGTTTTGAAAAAGTCAGCAGACGAATAGATTCCGCATTCTGTTCAATATATTGGATAATCGATATTTGTGAACTCATTTGAATTGAATATATACTTTATTACAAAAAATTGATATACTTAAAATATGGGAAAGGTATACGTATTTGTAAATCAGAAAGGAGGAGTCGGAAAGACTACTTCCACAATAAATATCGGAGCGTATCTCGCTCTTGCCGGTAAAAAAGTATTATTGGTTGATTTTGACTCTCAGGGAAATATGTCTTCGGGTGTAGGAATTGAAAAGGACAAGCCTACCGTTTACGAACTGCTGGCCGGTTCTGTAGCTCCCGAAGCAGCTGTAAAAAGAACTGTTGTTCCGGGATTGTCCGCAATACCCGCGTCAATGGATTTGTCAGGTGCGGCGGTGGAACTTGTTGATCAGGACAACCGCGAGTTCTTTCTAAAAAAAGCACTGGAACCGCTTGTTCCAAGATATGATTATATATTGATTGATTGTCCGCCTTCACTCGGAATACTGACTCTCAACGGTCTTGCCGCTGCGGATGCGGTACTTATTCCTATGCAGTGCGAGTACTTTGCGCTGGAAGGTGTTTCTTTGCTTTTAAAAACCGTAAAACGTGTACAGAAAAGCATAAATCCGGCTTTAACAATTGGCGGTATATTTTTTACCATGTATGATTCCAGAACCCGTCTTGCACAGGATGTGGTCCAGCAGGTAAAAACATACTTTGGTGACAAGGTTTTTTCTACGATTATTCCAAGAAACGTAAGACTTTCAGAAGCACCCTCACACGGAGTTCCTATATGCCAGTATGATGCTGACTGTGTAGGCGCCCGCAGTTATAATCTTCTTGCGCAAGAGGTAATGGCACGTGGCTAAATTCGGTCTTGGAAAGGGTTTTGATGCTCTTTTGGATGATGATGATCTTAATGATTCTTCACAGACAGCAAGGACTTCTTCGGGAAACGAAGAGATACAGGTTGATATCGATCAATTAAAGCCCAATCCTTATCAGCCACGAAAAGAATTTTCAGACGAAGCTCTGCAGGAGCTTGCGGATTCAATCCGTCTCCACGGCATAATTCAGCCTGTCGTAGCCGAAGACTGCGGTGACGGAACATATTTTATCATTGCCGGTGAACGCCGTACCCGCGCTGCAAAACTTGCGGGGCTAAGGACCGTTCCCGTTATTCTGCGCAAATTCTCCGATGAACACAAACTTGAAGTAGCTCTTATAGAAAACATTCAGCGCGAAAACCTCAACCCCGTTGAAGAAGCCCGCGCATACCAGCACATAATGCAGATTGAAAACATCAGTCAGGAAGAAGCCGCAAAACGAGTGGGCAAGAACCGTTCCACAGTTGCAAATGCGCTGCGCCTCTTAAAACTTCCTGAGGATATGCAGAATGCGCTTGCTGCCGGCAAAATCTCCGCAGGTCATGCAAGAGCTTTGCTTTCGGTCTCTGATGCGGCTGACATGCGGCTAATGTTTGCAAAAATGATGGGATCCGGAATGTCCGTAAGAGAAGCCGAGCAGTATGCGGCGGAACTTAACGCGGAAGAACCTGAAACCAAAAAAGTTTCTACGACCAAAAAACCGTCACCTGCCAAAGACCCCGATATAGCTTCCATTGAACAGCAGTTTATCGAAGCACTGGGTACAAAGGTAGCCCTCAAAGGCACTTTGGAGAGCGGTACTCTTGAGATTTCGTATTTTTCGCAGAAAGATTTGGACAGAATTTATTCCGTTATTGTCAAATCTTAAATCTATTATTAACTCTTAAATCATATCCATCTGGTCAACAAGCGCGCTGAATTTGGCAATAGCTGCTTCGATCGGTGCAGTACTTTCCATATCTACGCCGGCAACTTTCAGCGATTCTATTGGATAGCGTGAGCCGCCCGATTTGAGGAATTCAAAATAAGCGTCTTTTTCTTCCTTGCCGCCGTTAAGAACTCTGTCAGCCAAAGCAAGCGCGGCGGAGATTCCTGTCGCGTATTTGTAGACGTAAAAAGCCGAATAAAAGTGCGGAATACGCAAACCTTCCAAATCGCTTGTTGCTTCAAATTCCATTTCAGGTCCGAAGTAATCTACGAGTAGCGAATGATATTCCTGCCGCAGAGTGTCTACTGTTAGCGGTATGTTGTTTTCGACAAGTTCATGAGTTTTTTTCTCATACTCCGCAAACATCGTCTGCCTGTGCAGAGTTGCAAGTATGTCTGCCGCGCGGTTTACGATGAGCCAGGTTTTTACTTTTTCGTCGGTTTCATTTTTCAGATAGTACTGGAAAAGCAGTTCTTCGTTGAATGTGGAAGCTACTTCTGCCTCGAATATCGTGTAGTTGTATTGCAAAAACGGATTGTTGTGCGACGAATACCATGAATGCATCGAGTGTCCGCCCTCATGCGCCAGCGTAAATACGTCGCGCAGAACATCTTCCTTGTAGTTAAGCAGAATGTACGGATAACCTGTGTATCCACCCGATGAAAAAGCGCCGCTGCGTTTTCCCTTGTTTTCGTACTTGTCTACCCAGCCGTTGCGCAGCCCGTTGCAAAGAATGTCGGTATACTCACTGCCGAGAGGCGAAAGTGCTTCTTCAAGAATATTGACTGCATCGTTATAAGGTGTGATTTTTTTGACATCAGGAACAAGAGGCACATAAACATCGTAGTGCTTGAGTTTTTCATCGCCGAGTTTGAGCAGCTTGCGGCGTATCCGGTAGTACTTGTGCAGCGAAGAAAGGTTTGCACGTACGGTGGAAATCAGATTGTTGTATACGCTTACAGGCACTTTGTCCGGAAAAAGAGCTGCCTCGAGAGATGAATTGTAGCCGCGGCTTTTTGCCTGATAAATGTCCAGATTTACGCTGCCCGCATAAAGCGTTGCAATTGTGTTTTTATGAGCATCAAACGCATTGTAAAACTTGGTGTAAGCTTCTTGTCTGATTTTACGGTCGGGGTTCTCCATGAACATAGACCATGTTGTCTGGCTCAGCGGGGTTGTACCTACAGTACCGTAGTCAATGTCAACGTTCGTCAGCATCGAAAAAGCTTTGTGCGCCGTTTCGTTGGATTCTGCCTGCATCGCAAGCAGCCGTTCTTCTTTGTCGGAAAGAATATAAGGCTTGAGACGCAGAAGCTTTTTAAGGAATACCACATAGTCCGCATATTCCGGCTTTGCCATGAGCTCGTCAAGTTTTTCTTCGGGAACAGACTGAATTTCCGGCTCAAGAAAACTGACTTTTGCTTCAGCATCAGAGGCCGTCATCATGTAAAGACTGTATTTTTCCTGATTCTTGCTGTCGGACGCATCTCCTGCAGTGAGCAAAAAAGCGTAATTCCCGGTCAGTTCACTTTTTTGCTGAAGCAGTGAATACGCAGCAAGCGCAGATTCCAGCAAATCAGGATTTTCCGCGATTTTGCCCTTAAAAGATTCAACCTTGTCAGCCAGACTTTTTATTTCGTTGAGTGCTGTTTCCCACTCTTTATCGCTCTTAAAAAGAGAAGTTAAATCCCATTTGTCTTTGTCAGCAATTTCATTCCGCAACGGTATTTTGTTTTCCATTCTTAATCCACCCATTTTTTAATCTAAATCGTATACTTCGCCGTATTTTACAATGTCAATGTTTGCAAAACCGTTTTCTTTCAGATAGTTTTGCAGGAATTCCTGGGCATCCTTTTCGCCGTGTACCAGGAAAATCTTTTTAAGCCTGCTTGTATCGAGTTTTTTAAGCCATGCAAGCGTTTCCTTGTAGTCCGCGTGAGCGGAAAAGGCGTTTATGTTCTCAACGGCGGCTTTTACCTTCATGTATTCGTCCATTATTTTAACTTCTTTTTCGCCGTTCATAAGCCTGCGTCCAAGAGTGTTTTCCGCCATGTAACCGACAAGCAGTACCGTGTTGTTTGCGTTAGAAATATTGTTTGCAAGGTGATGTACAACACGTCCGAATTCGCACATTCCGTCCGCGCTTATGATAATCATCGGACCTGGCACTTTGTTGAGCGCCTTTGATTCTTCAACACTCGAAATAAAGGAGAGCGCATTAAAACCGAACGGGTTTTTGTGGTGTTCAAGGAACGCCTCGTGAATCCTCTCGTCATAACATTCCGGGTGAACCTGAAAAATACTTGTTGCATTTGTTGCCATAGGCGAATCAACATAAATCGGAATCTCAGGAATCCGGTCTTCGTCAACAAGCAGGTGAAAGTAATAAATCAGTTCCTGAGTTCTTTCTATTGCAAATGACGGAATAATGAGTTTTCCGCGCCGTTCGATTACACGCTGCACAATGAAAGCAAGCTGGTCAAGGGCTTCTTCAACATGCTCGTGCAGGCGGTTTCCGTATGTGCTTTCCAGAACAAGATAGTCCGGTGCCGGCAGTTTTGTTTCGGGATTGCGAATTATAGGCTTTTCATTGCGGCCCAAATCGCCTGAAAAAAGGATGCGGGTTTCTTTTCCTTCATCATTAATTGTGATATTTGCGAATGCGGAACCTAGAATGTGCCCGGCATCGTAAAACTGAAGCGAAACATTGTTCGCAATGAACATCGGGCGTTGGTAGGATACCGTTACAATCTGGTTGGCTGTTTTTGCAACGTCAACATCATTGTAAAGCGGAGTCCAGTTGAATTTTTCGCCTTTCTTTTTTGCCTGCTTTTTTAAGTATTCGGCATCACGCGCCTGAATATGAGCACTGTCCATCATAATAAGGTTTGCCAAATCTCTGGTCGCCGGGGTTGCATAAATATTCCCGTTAAAACCGTTCTTGGTAAGAACCGGCAAAAGACCGCAGTGGTCGTAATGGGCATGAGTCAGAACGACCGCATCAAGCTTGTCTGCGGCGATAGTAAAAGTTCTGTTTTTTTCATCCGCTTCGGCGCGCTTGCCCTGAAAAGCGCCGCAATCTATCATTATAGGTCTGCCGTTTATTTCAATAATATGTTTTGACCCTGTAACTTCCTGTGCTGCTCCCAATGAATAGAACTGTATAGACATAAGACCTCCGGTATCCATTAAAAAATGCTCAGTGATAATTGTAACCCCAAACCAGTGATTCTGCAACTTAAACAATCAAAGCGGGACATTGACGGTATCAGCAGAATCTGTTACATTACAAAGGATAAGGAATGTGCCAACTTAGCTCACCTGGTAGAGCAGCTCCCTCGTAACGAGCAGGTACTCGGTTCAAGTCCGGGAGTTGGCTTTTTTAACCGTCATAAAACTGACGGTTTTTTATTTTTTTCAATAAATTTATAAAAAGAAATACAATTTTGTGCGTAAACTCACTAAATTTTAGTACGTAACTCACACATAAGATTTTTTAATTTATGATATATTTTTTAACATGGGGTCTGTACCCCTGATTTTGGAGAGTGCATTTTTTATTTTAAAAGTTTGCATCAAAGAGGTCCTTATGAAAAAAGTCATATTGTTTTTAATGTTTTGCATTATCCTGAATACTGTTCTGTTTCTGCTCTCTTGCGGCGGTGGAGGAGGCGGTGCAGCCAGTGCCAGTCTCCCTGCAAGCGAATACACAACCCATAACCCGGGCGGCTGGGGCGGCGGCGGTTCAAGCGGAGGCTCATCAGGCGGTTCGAACAACGAAGGCAGTGGTCCCGAAGTTACAGTTCAGGGCAGTACGCCTCTTAACGTAACAGGCTATATTTTCAACAGTATAACCTACTCCAGTGTTGAGGAACTTACACGCGCTATGCTCGCCGCCAACGCTGGCGGCAGCTTTGAAATCACCTTTATGGTGGCAGGCGAAACATCGCCGAGAACCGCAAAAGTATCAAGAACTGACAGAGGCTACAACATAGATCTGCAGTACAAGGCAACCTGCGTCAAAAACAGTGTAAGCACAATAATCATGTATTATACAAACAGCGGAATAAACCTCTCATCCCTGAACGAAGCAGGTATAGCATACTGGCAGGTATCGGGCGGATCCACATACACAGGCAGCCTGATAACCGGCGTAAAAGGCGACATTACGATTACGGCAATGTTTGCAGAAGATATTCCTGTTCCTGCAGGCATGGTATACGTTGCTGGCGGTACCAGCGGAAGTAACACTATACCGAATCTGTACGTATGTGACCATGAAGTTACATGGTACGAGTATCAAACATACTGTTATACCAATATCACCAGCTGGGAAGGAACAAATTATCCGGCATATACTGTAAGCTTGTATGATGCTTTCGTATACTGTAATCTGCGAAGCATAGCGGAAAGGCGGCAACCATGCTACACAATAAACGGAAGTACGGATCCGAATTCATGGCCCGATATACAAACAGGTACTAATGGTAAGCTCCGCGGCACGGGTTCTGACAACAGTGCATGGAATTCTGTTAACGTGGATAAAACCAAGAATGGCTATAGATTGCCGACTTCGGATGAATGGAAGTGGGCTGCGAAGGGCGGAACCAATAGGGATCCATATCAGTATGCCGGCAGTGACGATATCGACGATGTCGCATGGTACAGAGAAAACTCAGGCGATAACGGCACCAGTACTAACAGAAAGTCTCATCCGGTAAAAGGAAAACAGCCTAACAGTCTCGGTCTGTACGACATGAGTGGTAATATTAAAGAGTGGATCTTGAACGGAATGTCTTCGGTATCTTACTACGGCGGTTCCTATTCAGATGTAGCCAGTGATTGTACAGTTACCAGTTACGTAACAAGCTCCACCGGACCGACCTACCGTTATTCAACTACAGGCTTCCGAGTTGTTTACAAAGCAGAGTGAGGTTATATCTTCAGTTTTACCGCCGGCAAAACTGAAGATTAGCATATAAAACTAATTTTTTAAGGTAGAGAAAATTATGACAAAAGACGATATAAAGCTTACGCAGGATGCTGCGGCGGATTTTTGCAAAGAATTCATTTCATTCTTTTTTTCACAACCATACGGCAGTATTCCCAAACCTGATTTGCAGGAGTTCTTGTTGTATCAATTGGACAAAAATACCGGCGGAAAAATACTTTCCCGGCCGGTTGTCGAGCTTGAGCTGTTCCTTAAAATGAGCCAGGGACGTGTCCAGACCCTGAAAAATAACATAGCGCACAAATACGGTGCCTATGACTTTTCTGATGAGGGACTTTTGCAAAAACTAATGGAGCTTCCGCCAAAAAGCTTTAAGTTTTCGGATGGAAAGGTCACATTGCTTATAGACGATGCCGTTCTTCGAAGCCATCTTGAGCATGTTTTGAGAGAAGAAGTCGGAATAAGTTTTGATTACAAGAATAATCGCACAATGGTAGAACTTGATGCGGATGATTTTATTAAATTTCTCAATCTTATGCTTGCCAAAGAAAATTCTGATAAATACAAAAAGCTTCGTGAAATTATAAAGAGCGGTAAAATTGCAAAGTTCAAAGAAATAGTAGAAAATACTGCCGGTGCTGTTGCATCCACGGCACTACAAGCCGGAGTCGGCGTCTTATTCGCCTAGCCCCCAAAAAACACCCTGCTCGTAGCCTTCCTGTTTGAGCATACAATAATCCATGTATTCTTTGTAAGCACGTGCTGTCATCTTTACCTTTTTCTCCTTCTCTTTAAGCTTTTTGCAAAGGTCATTATCAGCCTTGTTTGTAAGCAGGAACTTTAAAAGCTGCCTCATCCCTTATTTTGTGAAAACTAAACAATGTGGTTGGGACGCAGTGAAAAAATAAGGGCGGGAACCCTTTGGGTGGGTCCCCTTATTTTTTCACGTCGCTGGGCTCCCAACTGCAATTGGTTGTCATTATCGAAATCAGACGGGAGCAGTATTTTCATTATCAAAATACTACTTTCGACAAAGTTTCAACACACTTCTGACAAACCTACGAAAGCGTGTTGCAAAACCTTCAACACGCTTCCGCAAAAGTTTCAACACGCTTAGCCGCGAGTTTTCACGCAGTGAAAACTCGTTGGGTTGACCTATCCCGTAACTTGCTTAACAATCTTTTGTTATGGTAAGATGTATTATGATGGCAAAAAGAATAGTCTGTTTTTTGTGTTTGTTTGCACTGATTTTTTCCTGCTCATGTTCTTCTGATAAAGAAAAGCGACAAATAAAATCTTCACAAAAAGAACTTTTGTCACTTTTGAACACCGACATGACTGAAGAAAGCCGTTTTACGGTTCTGTATCAGATTGCAAATAACTATGTTGCTGAGAACAGACATGACGAACTGGTTTTATTTTTGACCGATTATGTAGAAAAAAATCCTGACGATAAATTCAATCCATACTGGCTGCTTATGGTTGCATACTCCTATATGGAAAGGGGCGCTCTCCCGATAGCAGAATATTATTTTGACAGAATACTCAACAATTATGACGATTTGATTGTAAAAGGCTCTTCGATACATTACACATGCCTGAAAAATCTTGTAAAAATAACAAAATCTTCAGACGGCAAAATAGCATTTTACACACAGCTGATTTCGCGTTTTCCCGATGATGTAAGTCTTACCGAGCTTTATGCCCGGCTCGCTGTTGAATATGAGGCACAGGGCGACTGGGAACAGACCATGAAGTATTATTCCCTTTTCCGCTATCAGAATGATGCCACTACAATACAGATTCCGGATATTCCCAACGTGTATACAAGGGCCTGTCAGATTACGGACTTTAATGCTTCCGCAAAAAACTGGTCGTTTGAGACTCTCAATGAGTTGGAAACTGCCGTAAAAAACGCTATCCGTTCAAAGAATTTCAGGCTTTTGGATTCATATAAATCAAAGGTTAATTTTTTTGCTATGTCCTGGCAGCAGGATGCAAACGATGTAAATACACAAAAGAATTTCAGCATGACATCTGTTATGAGCAGCATGGTAAGATGCAGCAACAGCGTTGACGATTCTTCGAACCCTTCGGAAGCGTTCCTTCGTACATGGGGCTGGCCTCAGAATGTGTCGGTCTGGTATTTTTATTTTAGAAAAATCAACTTTCCGTTGGATCCTGATGTTCATGGACGGTGGGAATGGGCAGGCATTTATTTTGGTGAAAAACTATGAGAAAACTTTTTTTTCTGTTGGTTTTTACACTTTTGGCTTTTGTGTTTGCTCAAGCAACGGACTCCCCGTCAGAGACAGAATCTGTTATTGAAAAAGCCGCTGAACCTGTTGTTTCTGAAGAACCTTCGGCTGTTGTAAATACTGATACTGAAACAGCTACGGCAGAGAATGCTGTTGCTGCGGAGCAATCTGAACAGGAAGAACCTGCAGAAGAAGAAGACCTTATAGTGCTTTCCGACATCGGTATTTCGTTCCCTGCTGACAACGAGCGGTTTTTAAAGTTCTATAAGCAGTATACTTCAAACTTCGGCAAAAAATGGCTTGCTGCCGTCATGGAAAGCGGAAAGCCTTACAGAAGCTATATACAAAAAAAAATTGCCGAATACGGACTGCCGGAATGTTTTGAGTTTTTGCCGGTCATAGAATCAAATTTTAACATCAACGCCGTATCCAAATCCGGTGCTGTCGGCTTGTGGCAGTTCATGAAAAACAGCATTGCACCTTACAATATCAGGGTCAATGAATGGTTTGACGAACGCCGCGATCCGTGGCTTTCGACCGATGCCGCCATCCGTAAGCTTAAAGAAAACTATGATGTTCTCGGCGACTGGTGTATGGCACTTGCCGCATACAATACCGGACTCGGCGGAATAAGCCGTATCGTTAAAAAACACGGTAGCCACGATTATTGGTATTTGTCGCAAAAAAAGCTTTTCAAAACCGAAACACTCAATTATGTTCCCAAATTCCTTGCAATTTCGCAAATCATGACCAATGCCGAAAAACACGGGATTCCGATACAGGAATCAGACGAACCCGAAAAAGATGACTTTGTGGTAATAAAAACAGACCGCAATATGGACATAGGTGTTATTGCCGAATTGGCAGAAACAGACGAAGATCTTATGCGTTTTTTTAATCCTTCGCTTTTTTACGGGGTTACGCCGCCGGGTATTAGTTACGGACTGCGTGTTCCTGCTGCCGTTGTGGACAGGGTGAATGAGATTATCGCAGACAAAAGTCTTCTTCTCGTAAAATATCACCGCTATACCGTTAAATCCGGTGATACTTTGTATGCGCTTGCAAAGCATTATGAAGTAACTGTGGATATGATTCTTCAGGCAAATCCCGGTGTTTCTGCCAAAACTTTGCAGATCGGAAAAGCACTGCTTATTCCGGCTCTCAAAGATGTAAGTCCCTATGCCGGCAAAAAGAATGCGGAAAAAATCGCGTATGAGGGTATACATGTTGTTAAACCCGGCGAAACACTTTGGGGGTTGTCTCTGAAATTCAAAGTGCAGGTTGAAAGCCTCGCCGAAGAAAATAATATGGATGTTAATGCAATTCTTCGTGTAGGAAGTGAATTAAAAGTGCCGATAATAAAGTAGTTTTTTTTGAGGAAAATGAAGATGAGAAAAAGCTTTGAAAAAATCTGTGTTCTTTGTTTTGTTTTTTCGCTTTTGTGCTTTGTTTATGCGCAGACAATAGAGTCTTCCAGCAGTATTGACTGGACTTCACAAACTTTTGAATCAAATATTTCTCTTGATCTTGTAAAAGCAGGAATAAAAATGCCTTCCGGCAGGAATGCGGCGGTTGAGCGCATTACAATGCAGGTTCCCCTTTTGGTCAAGGATTCTCTTTTGTCTATAAGGGTTAACTCTTTTACCACACTCGGTGATTTGGTAGCAACCGGAACAATTACTCTGGAAGAGCTCAGCACGATTATTGATAACGGTAAAAAAACACCGAGTTATTTTTCGAATGTTACTAATAACCTGGAGCTTTCGCATATAATTTCGCTAAACAGCATTTCAAAGATCCTGATCAGTCACAATTATGTTTACCAGCCCAAAAAGCCTCTGGACAGAATTGCTTCGCGCCCGTATTCGGGAATCATAATTGATGCACGCGGTTCTCTGCCTGTACATGGAGAATTTGTCGCTGATTCCGTGGAACCTTGTCTTTTCCCGCAGATTTGGAACATGCAGATGGACTTGCTTTATGAAAAGAACATGGTTGAGCCGGAGATTGTTTCGCAGCAGGGAATTGTAAACTATGTTTACAGTGATGATTCAAGCCTTTTTCAGGACAGGGTAGGCAAAGACCCCCTGCGTATAAAAGCAAGACAGGTTTATGGCACAAACCGTACAGATCCTGTTATTTCTGATTCCGATGCACTGCGTATTCTGACTGTTCCCGAAAATCTTGAACTGTTGAGGCAGGGAAAGGTTGTCATTATTCTGGACAAGGACAGACTTGTTCATGATATTAAAGTTCCTCTTAAAAATGATTCTTATTATTTTGCCTTTGACGAGATTAACAAAAAGCTCACAAAAGACAATATTGCTTCTCCGCCTGTTGACCGCGAAACCGGAATAATGATTGCGGTTGAAAACATACAATTCCAGCCGGATTCTGCGGAGATTCTGCCGTCCGAAACTGAGCGTCTGAACGAGATTGCGGAAGTAATAAAGAATGCTACAAAATCAAACACATTCTCCATTATGGTTGAAGGACATACGGCAAGAATTGGTGATATCAATACGGAACTGCCGCTTTCGATTGCGAGGGCAAAGACCATTGTTGATGAAATGGTAAAGCGCGGAATCCCTGAGGAAATGTTCACATACAAGGGCTACGGCGGTAATGTTCCTGTAGCGGACAATGATACAGCAGAGGGTAGGGCAAAGAACCGTCGTGTTCAGATAACTCTGCAGCCGGTTTTTGAATATTCCACCTGGTATTAGTTTTAATGTGGCGGAACGGATTATCGTTCTGCCACGGTCCTTAAACCGAAAATAATTTGTAAATAAAAATCAGTTACATCACGAAATGGAACGTTTATAGACTAGAAACGAAACGTTGCATGTATTGAAATGAATCGTTTAGTGTATAGAAATGAATCGTTTTGTGTATTGAAACGAATCGTTGCATGTATAGAAATGAATCGTTTCATGTATTGAAACGATTCATTTCTAATGTACTCATAAAAAAAAAGAGGAACACCTCTCGGTGTTCCTCAAAGTTTGACAAAACTTCAGATTAGAAATTGTATGTCCATTTGATCGGGATTTCAACACGAACCTGTTCGCCGTACAATTTTGTATGTGCCCAGTCGTTGTCTGTTTT
>JAEEQG010000037.1 GCA_016285185.1 Spirochaetota bacterium | reverse complement strand
CAAGAAAAAAAAGGCGCCCTGTCAAATCAACTTTCGTCAATTTTCGCAATGCGAAAACTGGCAGGCTTTGAAATAGTTTTATATCCTTTTAACGAAGACATAAAAGAAACTGCACGCAAAGAAGCCGACAAACAGGGGTTGTACTTTTTGCCGTCACAGGGAAATGCGGAAAACTACTTCCTTTCTTCCTCTGAGATGATAAAACTCCGTGCCGCTGCAGAAAACCTCTCTCGTGCAAGAGGTAATTCCATAACGGTTAATCAGGTTGTTTGGAAAGAATCCTACACTTATGATGCCAACGGAAATCGTACGAGCAAAACAACGGCTTGGGGCACTATATCTTATAGCTATGACAAAGAAAACAGGCTTGTTGAAAGCGGAGATTTGGGCAAGAGTGAATCAGTAAAATACACGTATGACAACAACGGAAACTTGTTGCGCGAAAGTGCAGCAAGATACCGCAAAGACTATGTGTACAATGCCCAAAACCGAATGAGCTTCAGCGATGCTCAGGATTCTGTTCTGAACACACGGAATATTACGGAATATGCTTATGATGCCTTTGGTCGTAGGGTTGAAACAAACCAGTATCTTGGTGATTATACTCGAAATTTGTACGACGGCTTCTCGTTTGATGTAATCGGAAAGTCTGTTTTGCAATCTGCTTATTCTGCAAATTTGTCCGACCAAAAATACCGCACTCCCAACCGTCAGTCTGCAACTTCTGTTACTGGCTCTGGGGCTTCTCCGAGCGCTCGCAATAATCGTGGTACTGATATTGGTACACGCTACCGCTATATTGATGATACACCGCTAGTGCCAATACAGGAAGCCGGAAACAGCACAAACGGCAGCGCATAGGCAAACGGAGCAAAAACGCGTAGCCGCCCGAACAATGAGTATGTGTTATATAGTTATGGTGAGCCTGTTGCCATAAACAATGACAACGGTACTTCATATTTTGGTACGGATATTCTCGGTTCAGTGCGTACTATTGCGGACAAATATGGCGCAGTTCAAGCTGATTACAGATATGACGTTTTCGGAAGTCCGTATTTTGGTAATCTCGAAAATGATATTGGGTTCGGTTACTGTGGTAAGGTTTACGATGTCGGAACAGGTTTGTACGATTACGGTTTCCGCGACTATTCACCGGTTTCTGCTAGATTTACCACGGTTGACCCGATACGAGACGGTTCTAACTGGTTCAGCTATGTTGTTAATGATCCTGTTAATTATATTGATTCGCAAGGCTTAAGAAAGCTTACTACAGAAGAAAAAGCTTTACATAAGGCTGCTGGTGGAGGATCTGTTGACTATAATAAGATTAATTTTATAGATAGAAAGCCTACTGTTCAACAAGTGAGAGATGCGGCAACAAAAGTTGGTGTTGATATGTCAGGTTTTACAAATGATAAAATACAGGCTCAGATAAATGATGCAGGAGCTATGTCATTGCCAGATGGAACGATATATGTTCCAAAAACTGAAAGGAAGACTCAGGAACGATTAAATGCATTAACTGCACATGAAATTGAACACCAATCTCAGTATCAGAATGGTAACCCGAAAGATATATTTTATAAACTAATAGATGAATCTCAAATAACAGATATTGATGTTTATGAAACACCAGGATACCTTGAATATCAAGCACAACAGGTTGAAGAAAAAGCAATCAAACTTTATGAAAATGGCTGGAAATATTCAGTAACAGGAGTGAAAAATAAGTGAAAAGATTAAGCATTTTATTATGTATTTGTTTTATTTTTATTGAACCGGTATTTTCCTTTTCAAGAAAAATAGAAACATTTTATATTATGAATTATACAAAACAAAATATAATTGTGGAACGCGAGTTTTTTGCCGGTATAGCAATAGAAGAAAGAAACTATTTTTTAACACAACCAGTTGGAGATCTAACTCTCGCAATCCAAGATACTTTGTGGGGGACTAATGTAATAAAACCACATAATTATGGTTGCTTACATGCTATTTGTCCTTCTGGAGGTGCCTTTGTCAGTGGATCTCATTATAACGAAATGTTAGCAATCCCTTTTATGGAAAAAATCAATACAATCTACAAGAAATTTACAATTCTTAAGGAAGAGGGAAGTGTTGTGCTGACACTTGATACTTTATTGGAGCAATTGATTAAAAGGAGCTCCGAAGGTGGGGAAACTGCCTATTTTTTAGAAATTTTTGACGATGAAATTTCAAATGGATTTATATCATCACAATTCAAGGCAGATTTCTTAATTGACATAAATAAACTTGAAGCTAAACCCGCATCACAGTGGTAATTTCAAAATTAACCACATCCGACTGCGCAGCAGGATTAGGGGGCAAAATAATCTGAACCCTGAAAGGGTGAAGCTGTTTTGCGGCACGAAATTAGCCGAGAGCAAACTTCCATAGTTATTTTCACTTATAAACTGTTCACAAGAAGCTAAATCAATAAGCAACGGTTACCCATTATTCAGTATGGCAGGTTTTATCAAACCTGCCTGCACAGCCCTGCCATGCAGGTTTTTTTACATTTTTTTGGAGAAATTAAGAAAATGAAATAAAACGGAGATAATTCTGGTTTAAACTTTAATGGATTCGGGGTTCTTAGTCTTGCTAAAAACTAACAATGTGGTTGGGACGCAGTGAAAAAATAAGGGCGGGCACCCCATGGGTGGGTCCCCTTATTTTTTCACGTCGCTGGGCTCCCAACCGTAATTGATTGATATTTATTACATAAGGCGAGGGCAGGTTGCATACTCAAATATAGCTGGGACCCGCACACACAAAACTGGAAGCTGTTGAAAAGTTGTAGAGTTTATTTAATGTTTCATTTGCCGCGTTCGGGTTTGTGCACAACGGCAATTTTATACAGTACAAGCTTTACGCAGGTAAGTGCAGTGCGGAACCATCGATATCCGCAACTTTTGCAAATCCTGTTCTTGTTTATATTCCTGATAGGTCGCTTTCCGGCAGGGGGCTCTCAATTATGTTACAAATTTTCGCCCCTGTATCAAGCACCCCCGTTGCTGGGACCCGTTCCTCTCAAATATAAAATCAGTCGAATATTCGTAAAAGATTACTTTACTGCGCTCGCAATGACAGACGTATTCCTTATTGAACAAAAACCGCTAAAAATGTTATATAATACTTATGAAAAATCAACTGATAAAAGAGCTTCTTGTTTCTGAACCGGACGGACGGTCTGTTAAAGTTTGCGGTTGGGTGCGTACAATACGCGATTCCAAAAACCTTGTTTTTATTCAGGTAAATGACGGTTCCTGCTTTGCCGGAATCCAGCTTGCCTACGACAGATCCAATCCCAATGGTGCAGATACTGCATCGATAGAAAAAGAACTTAAAAGAGTTTCAACCGGCGCTTCTGTTATTGCGGAAGGCAAAATTATTCCATCCCCCGCATCAGGACAGGCTGTAGAAGTTACTCTGATGTCTCTGCGTGTTGTGGGAGAATCTCCTTCTGATTATCCTCTGCAAAAAAAAGGACATTCCGTGGAATTTCTGCGTGAGATTGCTCACCTGAGACCACGTACAAATATGATTGGTGCCGTTATGCGCGTTCGCAGCCAGATGGCGTTTGCCGTTCATTCCTTTTTTCAGGAACGCGGCTTTCAGTACTTTCATGCACCGCTCATCACATGCAGCGACTGTGAGGGTGCGGGCGAAATGTTCCAGGTAACAACGCTTGATTTGAACCGCATTGCCGAAGCCGGAATAAAGGCCGGCGCAAAGGGCATGAATCCCGAAAAGGCATCCGAGCTGGTTGATTACAGTAAAGACTTTTTTGGTCGTATGTCGAGCCTTACCGTTTCCGGTCAGCTTGAAGCGGAAACTTATGCAACGGCACTCTCAAGAGTATACACATTCGGACCTACTTTCCGCGCCGAAAACTCAAATACACCGCGTCACCTTGCCGAGTTCTGGATGATTGAGCCTGAAATGGCGTTCTTTGAACTTGAAGATGACATGGACCTTGCTGAAGACTTTGTTAAGTATCTTATGAACTGGGCTTTGACAAAGTGCGCGGAAGACATGCAGTTCTTTGATTCACGCGTTCAAAAAGGTCTCATAGAAACCCTTACCGCTGTCGCAAATTCTGACTTTGCCCGCATCAGCTATACTGACGCTGTAAAAGAACTTGAAAAGAACAACGATAAGTTTGAATTTAAAGCATTCTGGGGCTGCGACCTGCAGACGGAACACGAAAGATTCCTTACCGAGCAGGTTTTCAAAAAGCCTGTTATGGTCTATGACTACCCCAAAGAGATAAAAGCGTTCTACATGAAGCTTAACCCGGACGGAAAGACCGTGCGCGCTGTTGATGTTCTTGTTCCCGGCATCGGCGAGCTTATCGGCGGTTCCGAGCGCGAAGCGGATTATGACAAGCTTATAAACCGCATAAAAGAACTTGGCATGAAGCCCGAAGATTACTGGTGGTATCTTGACCTGCGCAAGTTCGGAACAGTTCCGCATTCCGGATTCGGATTGGGATTTGAACGCCTTATCCGTTACATTACCGGAATGGGTAACCTTAGGGATGTAATTCCGTTCCCGCGCGCACCGAAGCTCTGCGATTTTTAACCGGTTTTGTTATGAACGACTGCTGTTTGAGTAATCAGGCAGCAGTTTTTCTTTTTCCTGTACCTCGTCCTCTGTACTGATTTTGAAGAAGCTGACGGTTTCCTGCAGTGTAACTGTCTGTGTAGAGATTTCTTCTGACATGCTGGCAAGTTCTTCTGCAGCGGAAGCATTCTGCTGTGTTACGTCGTCCATCTCCCTCATTCCTGCCGAAATCTGGAGTGTTTCCTGATTTTGTGCATCAGTCTCAAGCTCTATCTCGGCAATGAGCTGTGCGGTTTTGTCTATTGCTTCTGTTATACCCAGCATTTTTGCATTTGCGTTTTGAGCAACAGAAAGGCTCTTTGATGCAATGTCCGTTATTTCGGATGCCGCATTCTGGCTGCGTTCCGCGAGTTTTCTTACTTCGCTTGCAACAACTGCAAAACCGCGCCCTGTTTCGCCGGCACGGGCGGCTTCTATTGCCGCGTTAAGCGCAAGCCGGTTTGTCTGTGATGCTACGGATTCTATTATCATAACCTTTGAAGCAATTTCTTTTACCATATTGAGGGTGTCCTGAACGGATTCCGCACCGTCTTTTGCATCTATAGCGGTGTCTTTTGCAATCTGTGCGGCAATTTTGGTGTTTTCGGCTGTCTTTGTGAGGCTTGTACTGATGTTCTGTACTTGAGAAGAAATTTGTTCGCTTGATGCGGCCTGCTCACTTGCACCTGTAGAAATTGACTGGCTTGCGGCAGTAAGCTGTGCGTTTCCATTTGCAATCTGGTCAGAAGACATCATTATATTTTCTACGAGTTTTGATGTGCTTGTCTGCATTTCTTTGAGTGCTTTGGACATTCGTCCTATTTCATCTCTGCGTCTTAAAAGAGGCGCCATTAATTCAGTTTGTTCGTTGTCCTGAGAATAATCACCTTTTGACATTTTTTTGAGAATCTGCTCAATAATGGAAATCCTTTTGCCAAGTCCATTGCCTACGGCAACTGCTACAAGAACAGCAATTATGAACATCACAAAGGCAGAAATAAAAATGCCGAATGTTTGGGAGTCAAGGTCTGCTTTTATAATGGAATAATCCATTGCTGAAAAAATATACCAGTCATATTTTTTTATGGAAGAAAAACCGCAGTAAAGTGTGTTGCCGTAACTGTCGGTGTAAAGCATTGCGTCTGAATTGCCGGCAAGCGCCGCTTTGTATACCTGGGCAATGGTGTTTTTCTCTTTGTTTGCTTCTTCTTCTGCGGAAAGATTTTCGCCTTCTGTTATCCTGCCAAAGTCCGGTGCGATGATTGTTGCGCCTGTTTTATCTGTAACCCATACTGAGTTTTCGCCTTTTTGAATGTTGCTGAGTTTTTCGCAAAGATAATCGCCCTTGTATGTGGCAAAAAGGACTGCATAAACTTTTCCTGTCTCGTCTTTAATAGGTGTGGAAAAAATGATTATCCATGACTTGTCTGATTTTGCCAGCATGGGTGTTGTTACAAAGTTTTCGCCGTTCATGGATGCTTTAAAATAATTTCGGTCGGCAACAACGGAAGAAGCGTTGTTTGTCATCATGGTTTTGCCGTCTTTGTCGGCTATGCCGTAACGTAAAAGGCCTGAGTCTTTTTCCGCGGCGGCGTCTTCTTTGAGGGAATTGATTTTATCTGATACAGGAACATCCCGTGACATAATTGCAGGACGTCTTGCGATTGATTCCAGCAGTTCCGCCTGAGCATCCGCCAAAAGTTCAACCAAAGCCGCCACATTCTGTGTGTTTGAGATAAGGTTTGTTTTGTATGCGTCCTTCAGGGCTGCATTGGACTGATAATTGACTACAAGACCGATACACAAAGCGAGAGCCAGTGCAAGAGCTGCGCATAAAAGAGCAATTTGCATTCTGATGCTTTTCATAGTTTCTCCTGTATTAAAGACGTATAATCTCCCTCTTAATTCTATATGCAGATTTTTGAGTTGTCAAACAAAAGCTAAGTTTGGACAGATATGTGCGATTGAATAAAAACTTATTTTTTTATATACTGCCTGTAGAAATTAAAGGGTATGGGTTACCTTTAAAATATTCTAACTTCTAATCCTTTGGAGGATATATGACAATAGTCGATATGCTTGGTCAGAGCGGTCTTCTGACTTTGCTTGGAATGGGCGTTGTTTTTGGTTTCCTTATCATTATGATTATTTTTGTTAGTCTGACATCAAAAGTTATTAAGATGCTCGGACTTGATAAAGATCAGCCAAAGTCAACCGGATCTGCTGCAGCAGTCACTGCACAAGATACAAATGCAGTTGTTGCTGCTATTGCCACAGCTGTTCGTGAGAAAAACTCTTAATAATTCACTGGAGAATAAAAATGGCAAAAAAAGTAAAAATTTCTGATCTGGTTCTGCGTGATGCCCACCAGTCACTGCATGCAACACGTATGACAACAGCTGATATGCTTCCTGCTCTCGAAAGACTTGATAACATCGGTTATGAAAGTCTTGAAGCATGGGGCGGCGCAACATTCGATTCATGTATCCGCTTTTTGAACGAAGACCCGTGGGAAAGACTCCGCACTCTCAAGGCAAAGCTTCCCAAAACACCTATTATGATGCTTTTGCGCGGTCAGAACCTTCTCGGCTATCGTCACTATGCTGATGATGTTGTAGACAAGTTCGTAGAAAAAGCCGCAGAAAACGGCGTTGGCGTTTTCCGTATTTTTGACGCTTGTAACGACCCGCGCAACCTTAAGCGCGCCGCTGATGCAGCAAAAAAGACTGGCAAACATGTTCAGATGGCTATTTCTTATGCTACTACTCCTTATCACACAAAAGAAATATATGCTGACCTTGCAAAATCCTATGCCGAATTCGGTGCAGATTCAATCTGTATCAAAGATATGTCAGGTCTTCTTAAACCTTATGACGCATATGAATTGGTAAAAGCAATCAAAGCTAAGGTTGATATTCCTGTTCAGATTCATACACACGCAACAACAGGTCTTTCTGTTGCAACACTCGCAAAAGCAGCCGAAGCCGGTGCTGATGTTCTTGATACTGTTATTTCTTCAATGGCTATGGGTACATCACATTCACCGACTGAAACAGTTGTTGAAATGTTCAAGGGTACTCCGTACGACACAGGTCTTGATATTAAGTCACTTCTTGACATTGCCGCATACTTCCGCGAAGTACGCAAAAAGTACGCTAAGTTTGAATCAAGCTTCCTCGGTGCAGATACACGTATCCTTGCTTCACAGGTACCGGGCGGAATGCTCTCCAACCTCGAAAACCAGCTTAAGGAACAGGGCGCATCTGACAAGATTGACGATGTTCTCAAAGAAATTCAGGTTGTTCAGGCTGACTGCGGTTACATTCCTCTTGTAACACCTACATCACAGATTGTTGGTACACAGGCAGTATTCAATGTACTGTTCGGCCGCTACAACAAACTTACACAGGAAACACGCGACCTCTTGGTCGGCAAATATGGTGCAACTCCTGCAAAACCGAACGCAGACCTTGTAAAGAAAGCTCTTGAACAGAACAAGATGGACAAGGTTGTAACATGCCGTCCTGCAGACCTCATTCCTATGGAATGGGACAAAATGGTTGCCGAAGCAAAAGAAAACGGTGGTAACGGTTCTGACGAAGACGTTCTCACATACGCAATGTTCCCGAAAGTAGCTCCTAAGTTCTTTAAGGAAAGAGCAAACGGTCCTGTAAAGTCAGAATCTTTTGCAGTTGCAAAATCTTCCGCATCAGGCAACGGCGGTTCATATTCAGTAAACGTAAACGGAACAAGCTACAATGTAACAACTGGTCCTGCCGGTGATACAATGAGCGTAAATGTTAACGGTACAGCATACAATGTAACATTCGGCGCAGCCGGTGCTGCTCCTGCAGTTGCCGCAGCCGGTTCAACAGGCGGAGCAGACATTAAGGCTCCTGTTGCCGGTACAGTATTGAAGATTATCGCTCAGAACGGTACAAACGTTAAATCCGGTGAAACCGTTATGATGATTGAATCAATGAAGATGGAACTCGAAGTAAAAGCTACCGGAAACGGTCCTGTTCAGTGGTCTGTTTCACAGGGTGCAGCAATTACAGCCGGTCAGGTTCTTGGAACAATCGGCGGTGGTGCTGCTGCTCCAGCTCCTGCGGCTCCCGCTGCTTCAGCCGCTGCTCCTGCAGCTCCTGTTTCTAACGGTGGAACAGCTGTTAATGCTCCTGTTGCAGGAACATTCCTCAAGGCTGTTGTTGCAGAAGGTGCTTCTGTAACTGCCGGTCAGACAATCATCATGATTGAATCAATGAAAATGGAACTTGAAGTAAAAGCAACAGCTGCAGGTTCTGTTCACTTCCTTGCATCAGCCGGTTCTGCAATCACAGCAGGTCAGGCACTTGCAGAGATTAAATAAGGTAACGGAGTTAATAATGCTTGGTCAAAAAAATAAACTAAATAAGCAGATATTTTCTGCAATGCTTATAATCATGGCAATTGCAGTAGTATTTTCTTCTGTATCATCGGTTTTTGCACAGAACAGTGCGGAAGTTCGTGAGCATCCTTCCTTGAGGACAATGAATTCAGCAATCATCAAGGGATCTGAAAAAATCCCGATGATTAAGCCTCTGGAATTCTTGAAGAGCCTCTGGCAGAACACCGGTATTAATCAGATGATTAACGGTGAAGTTAAGGCCGAAGAGGAAGAAGAAGTAGAAAGCGCAGTTGTTTTTGCCGAATCAGCTCCAGGCTGGCAGAAGCTTATAATGATTGCTGTAGGTTTTCTTATCATTTACCTTGCTGTAGGTAAAGGATTTGAACCTCTCCTTCTTATTCCGATCGGATTTGGTGTTGTTCTTGTAAACATCCCGGGTGCCGGAATGGGACAGGGACCTGACGGAATGCTGCACATCATTTACAAAGCAGGTGTTGGTAACGAATTCTTCCCGATGCTTATCTTTATGGGTATTGGTGCAATGACAGACTTTGGTCCTCTTATTGCTAACCCAAAGATGGCTCTTCTCGGTGGTGCAGCCCAGCTCGGTGTTTTTGCCACATTGCTCGGTGTTGCTGTTATGAACCTTATCCCTGGTGTTGAATACAACATGATGCAGGCTTGTGCAATCGCAATTATTGGTGGTGCTGACGGTCCTACTTCAATCTACGTTGCAGGAAAGCTTGCTCCTGAGATGATGGCTGTTACGGCTGTTGCCGCATACTCATACATGGCACTTGTTCCAATGATTCAGCCACCGTTGATGAAGCTCCTCACAACTGAAAAAGAACGCAAAATCAAGATGGATCAGCTCCGCTACGTTTCTAAAACAGAAAAGGTTATGTTCCCGATTGTTCTTTTGTGCCTCACAATTCTGCTTTTGCCACCGGCAGCTCCGCTTATCGGTATGCTCGCATTCGGTAACTTTATCAAGCAGGTTGGTATTGTAGAACGCCTTTCCAAGACACTTGAAAACGAAATGATGAACATCGTTTCAATTCTTCTTTCTCTTGGTGTTGGTGCACAGATGACTCCTGAAAAAATCTTTAACCCGAGTTCCGTTGGTGTTATCGCTCTTGGTCTTCTTGCATTTGCAATCGCAACTTGCGGCGGTCTTTTGATGGCAAAACTGATGAACATTTTCCTCAAGAAAAAGATTAATCCTCTTATCGGTTCTGCAGGTGTTTCCGCTGTTCCAATGGCAGCACGTGTTTCCAACAAGGTTGGTCTTGAATACGACCCGAGTAACTTCCTTCTCATGCATGCCATGGGACCGAACGTATCCGGTGTTATCGGTACAGCTGTTGCCGCAGGTGTATTCATCGCAACTTATGCAAAATAAACCATTAAGCCTGACGGCTTAAAACAAAAACCGCTGCTAAAAAGGCAGCGGTTTTTTTGTTTTATCATTAATCTCTGGTGATATTTCTGAGCCAGCCCTTCTTTTTGTAATGCCGGATGACGAAAGGTATTTTTTCAAATTCATCAAGATACAAAATGAAATAAACCCAAAGAGGCGGTAATTTGAAAACAAAAGCTGCCAATAATCCCAACGGGACAGAAACACACCACATGTTTATTATATCAGCAATGAATCCAAATCTGGAATCGCCTCCCGCGCGGAAAATACCGCAGATTAGTACTGTATTTATTGAAGCACCGATAATCGAATACGAATTTATAAAGAGAATTATGTTGCGGTAATGAGCTGCTGTTGCGTTGAGGTTGGCAATCAGAGGAAGAATGGGGTACAGACAGATAATCAGAATTGCACCAAGAATGCCTGAGAAAATTGTTACCCGCGCCAGGCGAGAAGCGTTCCGCTCTGCCAGTTGCATATCGCCTGCGCCCATGTTTTTGCCGAGTACAATAGCGCCTCCATATGCCATGCCGAAACAAAGCACTGTGCCCAGTTGCCGCACTGTGTTTACAACGGAATTTGCTGCTACAATATCCTCACCCAAGTGTCCCATAATTACTGAGTACATTGAAAAAGCCGCGCCCCATACCAGCTCATTGCCGACTGCCGGCAGTGAATATTTGAAAAAATCTCTTGTAAGCAGGCTGTTCCTTCTGAACATGCAGAGTACCGAAAAGCGGACATCGTTCTGACACCGTGCGTATATAAGGCAGATGAGCATCTCGATGAACCGTGCTATTGAAGTAGCGATTCCAACACCGAGGATTCCCATCTTTGGTACGCCGAACAAGCCGAAAATGAACACTGCGTTTAACCCGATATTGAGAAAAAGACTGGTTGTAGACGTAATTGTTACGATTTTTACGCGTTCAATACTTTTGAATCCCGCCTGAAACATCTGTGAAAAAGAAAGACAGACGTAAGAAACGCTCACGGCTCGCAGATAACGGCAACCTTCTGCTATGAGAGCCTCATCTTTTGTAAAAATGAGCATCAAAATGCGCGGGTAAAACGCGGCAACAAGTGCTACGATAAACTCCACAGAACAGCAGATTCTAAGACCTATTCCGAGAAGTGTTTTAATTGATTCTGTATCCTTTTTGCCCCAGTATTGTGCTCCGAGCATTATCAAACCGGACGAAAGTCCTGTTGAAACCATAAAAAGAATAAATGCAATGTTGCCTGCAAGAGCCGAAGCCGCTATTGCTGTCTGCCCGATATATCCGAGCATGATAACGTCTGCCGAATTAACTGCGGCGGAAATGAGGTTTTGTATTGCCATAGGCTGCACAACGTTGCGCAGGTCTTTGTAAAATGATTTTGCTTCTTCTGTCATGGTTCGCACACTATAGCATATATATGGAAGAAAAAGTACTTATACACTTTTTTTAGGGTATCTGCCGCAGCCGCGTTCTTCGGGGCAGGTTTTTGTTTCTTCGCATTTTGCGTGGAACAGCATATTGACGAGTGTTTCCCATTCTGGAGAATACGCGCGCAAAGCATTGCACACATCCAAGAACAGTTTGCGGTATTCGTGATACGCTCTGCTGCACATGCGCTGGCGAGACATATCCATCAAGTTTCGCAGGTTG
>JAEEQG010000036.1 GCA_016285185.1 Spirochaetota bacterium | reverse complement strand
TACATCGGTTCCGCGTTCGTGCTCGCCTCTTTCCTTATGGCGACCGTAAAGAAACTGCGGATTATAAACTCAATAGGCTCTATAGTGACAATCGTATATGGTGTACTTATACAGGCTTTTCCAACAGTATTGATGAACGCATGCCTACTCATCATAAACATCTACTATCTTGTTAAAATGTTCCGCTATAAAGAGGAATTCCATATTATCGAAACGAAAATTGATGACGGAAGTGCAAAATTCTTTTTACATCAGAACAAAGACGATATTTCGGTGTTTTTCCCAGAATTCAGCGACACAGCTACTGATATAAATTACACTCGCCTTATTTACTGTCAGAACAAAATTGTAGGATTATGCGTAGGCAGACGCGATGGTGACACGCTTGCCATATACTTGGACTATACAATTAAAGAATACAGGGATTATTCGGTCGGAAAATATCTTTTTGCAGCTTTACCAAATGAAGGAATAAATACTATAGAGCTTACGCAAAGGACGAAGCACCACTACCAGTATCTGATAAAAATGGGCTTCGTCCGCGACGGCGATCGCTTTATAAAACGGATGTAGCATTTGTGCGGCATGGAAAACACGCCGCTGTGAAAGCTTCGCGCAAATCGCGCGTCTGCGATGGATGCACGGCACTTCGCGCCGCCGCACAACATTGCACTCATCTTAATATGAGCCCAGACCACCCTCTTTCACCTGGAAGTGGCTGAATTCCATGCTGAACGAAGCTCTTCCTTGCGTTACAGAGCGGAGTACCGTCGAGAATCCGAACATCTTTGCCATAGGTGCCTGCGCATGAACAACTTCTTCTGTCGGTTTAGACTCAAGGCTCTGGATAAGACCGCCGCGCTGAGTAACCTGGCTCATCGCATCACCGACGAATTCTTTCGGTGTCATAATATCTACGTTCATAACAGGCTCAAGTAAGCGCGGCTCTGCACTGCGGCACGCGTTGTCGAACGCCTGTACGGCACAAGCCTCGAAAGCGAACGGCGTTGAGTTAAGCTCGTCGTAAGCGATATCAGTTACCGTAACTGCAATGTCCGTACAGAGATAGCCGTACTGAATGCCGGAGCCGAACGAGTTCGTAATTCCGCGCTGAATAGAGTCGAAAATCTCACCGGGAATATTGTTTTTCTTGACGTTGCAAACATACGTGTTTCCGGCTCCGGCATTAGGCGCAACGTGAATCGTAAGACCTGCCACGTTCTCTTTGCCGCCGATAACACGGCTGAAGTTTTCCGTGTGGTCACGTTCCTGCGTTATCGATTCACGGTAAGTTACCTGTGGTGCGCCAACGCGTGCCGCAACCTTAAAGTCTTCTTTCATGCGCGTAACAAGTACGTCAAGGTGAAGCTCACCCATACCGGAAATAATCAGCTGACCTGTCTCCGGATCATCCTTTGATGTGAATGTCGGGTCTTCTTTTGAAAGAATCTCTATAGTTTCTTTAAGTTTGTCGCGATCAGAAATCGTGTCCGGCTCAATTGCGACAGAAATAACAGGCTCTGGGAACGTAACGTTCTCCAAAAGTACAGGAAGCCCTTCCGTTCCGATTGTGTCGCCTGTCTGCGCAAGCTTGAAACCGATAATTACGGCTATGTCGCCGGCTTCAACGCAATCCATCGGCTCTGTTTTGTTCGCGTGCATACGAAGAATGCGGTTAATCCTCTCGCGCTTTTTCTTGCCGACATTGTAAACCTGCTCACCTGTTTTAAGCTTGCCTGAGTACATACGCACGTAACAAAGCGAACCGGCTTCTCTATCGTACTGAATCTTAAAAACAAGACCGCTGACCATACCGGACGGATTGCACGGAATCTCAACTTTCTCTTCTTTTTTCATATGGAAGCCGACTGCTGGTGGAATTTCAAGCGGGGACGGCAAGTATTCTACAATCGCGTCGATAAGCGGCTGTATAGCGCAGTTTTTGCGGGCAGAACCGCACAAGAAAGGAACAATCTCGCGGGCAATTGTGCGGCGGCGGATTTCTGCGCGGAGCTTGTCCTCCGGCACTTCCTCGCCACTAAGATAAAGCTCTGCAAGCTCGTCGTTACCGGACGCAATCTCGTCAAGAAGTTTTTCGCGCCATTCCTGTGCCGAAGCAAGCCTTTCAGCTGCGATGTCGCTTTCAAGAATCGTCTCGCCCTCGTCTGATGGGTCAAAACGGTATTCCTTCATCTTTATAAGGTCAACGACACCTTCAAAGTTGCTCTCCGCGCCTATCGGAATTTGAAGAGCAACAGGATTCGCCTGGAACTTCGCTTTAACATCATCCATCGCGCCGAAAAAATCAGCTCCGATGCGATCCATCTTGTTTACGAAACAAATGCGCGGAACGTTGTATTCATCTGCCTGCTTCCAAACTGTCTCTGTCTGCGGCTGAACGCCGCCAACAGCGCACAAAACCGCAACTGCGCCGTCAAGCACGCGAAGAGAACGCTCAACCTCAGCTGTAAAATCAACGTGGCCTGGGGTGTCTATAATGTTTATCTGATGATCTTTCCAATATGTTGTTGTCGCCGCACTCTGAATAGTGATACCGCGCTCCTGCTCCTGGCTCATCCAGTCCATTGTCGCCGCGCCGTCATCAATCTCGCCTATACGATGAATCTTTCCTGTATAATAAAGAATACGCTCTGTCGTCGTCGTTTTTCCGGCATCGATATGAGCCATAATTCCGATATTCCGCATTTTATCCAATGACATAAAAACCCCTCGCCACAAAAGCAGCATACGAAAAGTGCCACCTTTTTCAAACCGCCTTGCGGTATCTGCAAAAATCCGAAGCATACGGCGACACTAGCATCATTCATAAAGTGGAGTTCGCTCTGGGCGACACTCACAGATTTTGTCACTATATCAGAAAAAACGAATAAAGGGAATCGCTAAAACAAGCCGATTTTCCACACTATCTAGGATTGTAAATTGCCTTAAATTGTCTTATGAACAAAACAAATTAATTTGTAGTAAAATTTACTGTTTCGTGTTATAATTATTTATATTTATGATAAAAAGCAGAGACAAAGAAAAAAAGGAGTTGTAAAAAATGTACAGTCTGGAAGATTTAGCGGAACATCTGAAAACTAAGCACAACTTGCCGGTTCAAGAAAACCAGATTCAAGATTTGCGCAACATAGGCTATTATCATGGATATAAGGGATATCGATTTATCCGCAAATCTAGCAACCCGATTAAATTTACCGCATTCTCACAGATTGTTGACTTGAACAATTTTGACATGCAACTTAAAGGTCTTTTCTACCCAAATCTTATGTTCATTGAAAATGCACTTAAGAGTTATGTACTTGAAGCAACTCTCGCAGACTGCCAATCAGAAAAACTAGCTGAAATTTACAAAAAAGGACTCACTTATTTTAAGGACTTTAAAGCAGGCAGTAAGAATTATAAATATGAATTCAAAAAGCGCATGGATTTGGAAATGCGGATTACAAACGCCTTAATAAGAGATTATATGTCTGACAAAGCAATTGAAACACATTTTTATGACAACGATAAAGACATTCCAGTTTGGGCGGCATTTGAAAGTCTGACGCTTGGAGAATTCGGAACATTTTTTGCCTGTGCGAATAGAAATATAAAGCTGAATGTGTCAAAAATGCTTAACTTGCCCACGAATTTAGACAGTGACGGTTCTTTATTGTGTGATATAATCTTCTGTCTGAAAGATTTAAGAAACGCCATAGCCCATAACGGAACTATTTTTGATACTCGTTTTGCACCTCGAGAGATTCCAAACCGTTTAAAGAAGCTTATAGAACAAAACATGAATATTCCGAACATAGATTTTAAATATATAATTACCTATGTTGCATTAACTATTTATATTATGAACAAACTTGGAGAAACCAGGAAATGCAAAAGTTTTTTGAATGAATACGAAAAATTTACAAAAATGCTTAAAGCAAATGTTCCGCACGATGCGTTCATTCAAATATCTGGTTCACAAGAATCATCTGCTATAGAAATCATAAAAGAATATCTGGGCATAAAGCAAAACCAAGCAGCTGAATAAGGTCTTGACTTATAATTGAATGTTATGTATATTTTTAACAGGTGATACGGATTAACCTTCGGGTGACATTCGTGAGGTAACCGGATGCGTCGGGTTACCTTTTTTTATTTCTATTGATTGCGGTGGAGCCTTCGGGCGACACGAAAAAAGCCCTGTGGAGAATTACACCACAGGGCTTAAATTTTCTTTATTCACCGAAACGATGAATTAGAGCCAGCTTATATTTATGGTCTGGAGTTGTATAATCCTTTTTGCCTTTGTCAAAGTCAAAGAAATATACAGCATCATTGTCCTTTTTAGTTGAAGACCAGTATTTGCCAGTAAGCTGCACTGCGTTCGGAAGTTCCCTGTTATTATAAATTTGTTCAAGCTGTTCGATGGTGGGAATTGACCAGTCTTTTGAATAAACAGGACTGCCGTTACAAGTGTATGATTCTGCAATTTTTTCTGCCTCTTCGAAAGTCTTTTCTTCCAAACTATCCCCAATGCCGTATAACGAATCTGCGGTACTTCCTTTTATGCATATCGTTGCAACGTGTCTATCATTTTTTTTGTTAACAGAACCATCGGCACAAATTCTATCACCTATATTTATATCTTTTACAAAAGAAAACTCTATTTTGTCATATATTTTTTTCATCTCTGTTTTCACATATTCAAAATTTTCGATATGCTTATCAATTGCTTTATCTATTTCGTTAATAACATCTTTACATGCAAAAATATTTTCAATCAATAGCTCAGCTTTAAATGAATTACAAGCTGCAACTAGCGTATCATATCTGTCTGTCAGTATCGAATATTTTTCTTCTAAACTCTTTTTTAATTGTTTTACGGCTGAAGGTTCTTTTTTTATTTCTTTAAAACGCAGACGACAATGCATTACAAAAGCAATTTCTGAATCTTGTCTTTCATACTCTTCTTCGCTAAGAAAATAAAAACGATCGGAATCTTCATATCCTATCCATGTTGGGGGTTGGTCCTCATACAAAAGGCTGGGGTCTTCTTTTCTATTATGATTTCCCCTTCTTATCAATTCTATAAAATCATAAAAATTGTAATAAATATTACTATTTTCAACGCGATAATCGAAAAGGTCAGACAAGCATACAACATCACGTCTGTTCAAAAACGCACTCATCTGTAAAACATGAACGATTTTCTGCCATCTTGTATCCACGAAATAATCCCGATTGTATGAAATAAGCCTTTTTACTCCGTCACTCAATCTAATTTTTTTGATTTCTTTTTGCATTTCATCTACTTCTTCCATTGAAAAAAGCAAAGATTTCTGCTCTTCGGTAGGAACAAGTTTTGGAATATCACTGGTAATGAAATCAAAAAAATTTTCGTCCGGTGTTCTCGACATATTGAACTCTTGTACCCCCTCTTCAAAACAGGGAATAGAAAAGTTTTCATCATTGTAAAATTCAATAAAAGCAGCTGAAACATGGCGATAAACAAAACCTTTAAGATTTCCATTCAAGGCTATTGGCTGCTTGGCTAGTGTAAAAAGCAGGAGTTGTTTAATTGCATCTTCTTGTCCGTACAAGCCTTGATTGAGATACTCTAAAAGAGCTTTGATTCTGTTCGGATAATCTTTCTTGTTAATTTCAGTTGTCTTCATTTTCTTCTCCTATTTTATGCATCTGCCTTACAAGATGGTGCATTAAATCTCTTGCATCTATATTATAGCTCCAGTTTTCGTCAAATGTTTGAATAACATTTTGATTGCCGGAATCACCAATAACAAGCGAATAAAACTTTGTCTCTTTTTTTTGCTCAGTTTTTATATCGTTTTTCATGGTTTCAGAAAACTCGCCCATAATCATATCGCTAACAACAAGAACGTCTGCATTTTTCCATTCGTTAGTCTGCATTAGTTCAAGCGACTTTTCAAGCGCGGGGCTTGCGTCCGTACCTCCGTTAAAAGACATGCGCAAAAAATCGATAAGTTCTGTAAGCCCGTTGGATTTTTCAAAATCAGATAAATCCTGTACTTCTATTCCTGTGGAGAACGAAATTAAAAAGCATTTACGGTCTTCGTCAAGGCATTTTTTTGCAAGAGCAAACGTGATAGTCTTGGCAACGCGCTCCGGCGTGCCATGCATAGAGCCGCTTGTGTCCACACAAATTATGACAGGCCCTTTCTGTTCCGTTTCTTTTTTTGCAACCTCAACTTCTTCTGTGGTTGTTTCGGTACGGTACGATTTTTGCCGGTTTGTGTAAGCATACGAAAGCAGCTTGTTCTCTGCGAATTTCTGTGCAAAATAGAGCTTTGTCGCATTGTTCTGCGACATAGCAAGCTCCGTTGGCAAAGTTGAAGAAATCTCGCCGCTCAAGCGCAAACCGCTGATTTGACCACGGTACGCAGGCTTTGGATGGTATTCTGTTTTTAGCTCGACTTTTTCGCGAAGTTCTTTCTCGTATCGTTCGGTTTCTGCTTCCTGTCGACCAATTAAATCTGCAAGTTCTTTTAACGATTCGTCGTTTTCAAGGATGTCTGCAAAATCTTTAAGAATTTCAAAGCCATAGTCATTGAAATTGCCCATAGACAAATCCCATAAACGACCAAATTTTTTGATAAACGGAGAAAGCACATCTTCAAGCTTTTTGAACTGCGCTATTTTTTTGTACAGTTCTTCAAGATATTCACGTCGTTTTTTGTCGATTTTTTCAAGCTGCCATGCTGTGTACCTCTCTGTTAGAGATTTTTGCAAATCAGATTTGAGGTTTCGCGCAATAATTTCTTGTTCGTGCTTGGGATCTAATTTTTTTGTTTTATTCAGAAGCGAACGTAAGTTTATCTTTGCTTTATAATTCAGTGCCTGGGTTTTGTCATTTTGGGCTTGTTTAAGAATTTCATCGTATTGTTTTTGGTAAAAATCAAAATTGGCAGAATTGTTTTTGCCAGTTTTGGTGGAATAAAGATTATTTTTATGCACTGCAAGATTTTTTAGCAAATCTTCATCTGACTGCCTTTGTATGCTGCTTACAAAAAGATTCTCATAATAAAATGGATTCTCTGGATTGGTAATTTCAGTTTCATCGTAAGCATTTTGCAGCGTTTCAAGAATTTCTGACTGAATCTGCTGATTAAGCTCGGTATGTTTTTTTGCAAAATCAAACAGCGATTCTTTCAAAGAATTCTCTGTTCCAAAGAATTTCTGGATTTCTATTGAAGATTGAGTTTCCGAAAAATCTAGTTTTTCATTATCTGCAAGCGATAAATCCATTTTGTCGGCAAGAGCCTGTGTAAGACGCTTTCGCTCAAGTTCATTACCGAACTTTGAAGAGCCGAACTTTTCAAACTTACGGATTTCTTTGCGTGTTGAATAGCTTTTTTCAACGTTTTTCTGCAATTCTGCTTTGGCTTTGTCTGAAAAATTAAAGAATTTCTGCCAATTCGCCTCAATTTCCTCAGCAGGAAAATCTGCCGTACTGTGTGCAATTGCATTCCGCACATTTTTGCTTTCACGCAAGAACGAAAAACCTTTGTAATTAATGTCTTCACTGCTTTCGTGAAAACTTCGAATTCGCTCGTTGAGCCATGAAATTTGTTCTTCGCCCAATGATTTGATTCTTGGCACGGTCGGATACTTCTGTTTGATTTTTTCTAGCTCGCCCAAAGCCAAAAGAGAATAATGTCTTGATTTTTCAGAAATTGCGTTCGCCATATCTACAATGCCAATTTACGGATAAGCAGTACGTTAAACTTATGGTCTAAAGTCGTGTAATCTACTTCTCCACTTTCATAATCCAAACAATATGCAGATGCAGAATCCTTAATAGATGAACTCCAGTACTTTCCAGCAAGTCCAAACTCATTTTCATCGGAAGAATTTTGATATATTTGTTTCAGTTGCTCAACAGTAGGAAGCATCCAACCAGAACTGTACGGCTCAGAAAAGTTTTCTTTTTGTCCATAATTTTCGGCAAACTTCTTTGCATCTGAAAAATCCATCTCATCAAAATTTTCCCAAGCAATTCCGTAGGCACTAGCTGTTGTGTCGCCTTTCAAACATACTTTTGCAATGATATCATCGTCATCATCTTCTTCAGAGCCACTTTTGTAAGTTCCGTCTTTTAAGATAATGTCGCAAAGTTCAAAATCTGATTTGACGTTTGCATCAGAAGCATATCTCTCGTGCTGTTCTTTTAGTTTGAGCTTTTTATCTTCCAACGTTTTGATTGACTCATCAATTTTGTTCATAAGAATCGGACAGTATTTGCTCGTATTAGCAAAAACATTCTCTGCAAACGGTTTTTCGTTTTCTGCCCTGAAGTCTTGTAATTCTTTGATTTCTGCGTCAATCTGCTCAACAATCGGGGTGTACTCTTCTTTGTCGAAAGTTTCCATTATGGTCTTTTTTGCAACAGGTTCTAACAGTTTTAGCTCAAGATAGTCTTTTGCGGGAACAGCAGGAACAGCTTTTGTTTTGTTGACAGTGAATTGCCAATAACAACTAATATTATCGCCATCTTTAGAAAAACTGTAACGAGTGTATCTACTCCCATCTTTTTTAAATATATAATGTTCTGAATAGTCACTTTCTTCTACACCAACATACCAAATTTCTCCATTATCTTTTCTAGTACATTCATAAAAGTCTTCATTATCTATAGTCTTAATAATTTCTTCCGCAGGTTTCTCTGCCACCGCAGGAATATGAATTTCATCAAACCACTCTTCATCGACCAAATCCTTAAATTCATCAACCTGATCAGAAATGTCATCAATTGCAGTCGCTTTTCCAATTCCATTCTGCTTCAAAATCTTTTCTATAATTCCACCTACTTCATTGTGCTGCATATCAGTATTCCAAATTGCGTACTCAATCAGAGAGCAGTCCATTAAATCTACGGCATCGCGACCGTTCAAAAATGCGCTTGTTTTTAGAATATGCACAATCTTTTTCCAGCGGCGGTCTGAGACATAATAAGCTTCATCATTTTTGTGTTTTTTGTCATTGTTAAGAAGTACAAGTTCTTTTCTGATTTCCTTGATTACTTCAATTGCTTCATTACTCAGTTCAATCTTGTTGATTTCTTCCTGCCATTTCTCTACATCATCAATTTTTAAAAGGTTAGGAGCAATCTTGGAATAAGAATCTTTTCGCTCATTTTCTATTTCTTCTTTTGATTTTTTTTCATCAGAATCATCAATAACTTTGAAAAAATCATCTTCTTTTTCAACAGGATTTACGAACACGCGTAATATAAATCTGTCCCACAAGGCTTCAAGACCACGGTTCTTTTCAGGGAGCTCATTACTTGCAGAGGCAAGCGAAACAAGCGGAACTTTCACAACTTTACTTCCGTTGTGATATTTCTTTTCATTTACAATCGTGAGCAGTGTATTCAAAATCGCAGGACCGCTCTTCCATATTTCATCAAGAAAGGCGACTTTAGCACTTGGAAGATAGCCTTCTGTCTGCCTTTCGTAACGGCTTGGCTTTTCGTTGAGGGCAGAAAGATCAACCGGACCGCAAATTTCATCCGGCGTAGAAAACTCGTTCATCAAATATTCAAAGTAACTGCCGTTTTCTGTGGTAAAGTTTCCGTCTTTATAAAAGTCACTGAAAGCGGCGGCAATGCGTCTGCTAATCATAGACTTTGCGGTTCCGGGCGGTCCCATAAAGAAAATGCTTTCGTTAGCAACAGCACTCAAAAGAGCAAGCCTTACCGCTTCTTCTTTGCCGTAAAGATTCTGGTTCAGATATGTAAGAAGAGCTTTTATACGCCCCTGAATTGAAGAATCTTGTTGTTTTTTTATCCGAATAACTTGATGTTGTTTTCCTTCTGGAATAAACACATCGAAAAGCTTTGAATCCAAAAGAATTTTTTCATATGAATCTGCTTCAAACAAATCATATATTTCATCTTTCTTAAATCCTGTCATCTGAATAACTTTTGCGAGAGGCACTTCATTCGTGTTTTTTTCTGTGCAACAATCGTTATATGCATTTACAATCTTTTTAAGAACTTCCTCTTTCGTCATCATTCTGCTCCTTTACTCATATTAGTATCATTATAACATACAGTTGACACTTTTTATCTCATTTCTTCAGCTTATGCAAAAAATTCCGCATAGTTCTGCTTGCATCCGTTTTGTTGCGCCCGAACATAGCAGCCACTTCTTCTTGTGTCATCATTTTCCTATCAGACAAAAATCGGTTCAAAACATCACGTGCCCTTTCTGTTTTGGTGAAGGTACAGTTCTCAAACAATTCAGGAATCTGTTTGCTGTCAATTTTTGCGTTTTCAATTTCATTCAAAATTTGACGCGTAAGCAATGCGGAAAGATACGGCTTTACTCGTTCTTGTTCACGAGCAAATTGATTATCAAAACCACAAAGTACTTGCTTAAATTCCGAAATCGCAACAATTTCATCATCATGTTTTACGTAACGGTTTGCTTCAAGAGCTGCATCAGTGTCGAAAAGTGAAACTTCATCACCATCTGATGAAACGATGTTTTCACTCTGCACTTTCGACAGAGTGTACCATGCAACAAGTTCCGCAATTTCTTTTTCTTCACAACCACACATGCCAGCTAGTTTTTGCTGTATCTCTGTCTGCTCAATATCTTTTCCGTATTCGGCCGCATACCGTAGGAATTGCATTATACGCAGCTCTTTTTGATCGGGTAATTCAATTATCCTTCTTTCAAAAACAGTATTACTCTCGTTCGCTCTGCGGATTTCCTGCTTCAGAGCTGCGGAAATGTATTTTATGTAATTCTCTGCGTTCCCATGAAAAGCCGTAAGGCTTAACTCCACACAGTCCATTATTTCTGCAGTCGCGTTCTTTAACCGATTCTCGCTGAATACTAGTTTTGCCCAACGCCAGATATAATCCGCAAGTTTTGTACGTAGTGAGATAAACTCGGCATTGCTTTTATTACGGGTAGAAGCTTCAAATGCAAAGATTTCTTCTGCCGTCTTTGTAATTTTGGCTTCAAGCTGATTTTTGTCCATCGATAAAAACTCCTGAAACCGTCTTACAATGCAAAAAATGCATCTAATGCTTTTAACGCCTCTTTTCCACTAGAAGCTTCCATTGCTCCCATCAGGTTGTTCAAATAATAAAGCGAAGTCACATCGTATAGTTCAGGGTTCTCTGGATAAAACTTACCATCATCATGTTTTACAAAATCAACTTTTCCGTAAACGACTTTTCTAACATCTGCATCAAAAAACTTTTCTGCAAAAGTTAGAACACACATCAGTACCATAGGAAGCGGTTTTTGCCCAAAAGTGATATCTGCATACACTTCCGATTCCTGCTCTATTTTCGAAAGCATGTCTCTAAGCCGTTTTTCATGGTTTTGCTTTGTTTCCACAAAATCAGTGTCTATCGTTTCATAAGTGATTTTCGCACCGATTTTCGCATTGATTTCATCAAGTTCCTGCTGAAAAAGCCCAGCATTTTTACCGGAATTGCCTTTTTCTGTCACAGTTTTTAAAAGCACAACTTTTACGTTGTCATCTTTTTTCACCTTTTCCGCAAGAACTGCGTTTATTGGGAAAACAACTTTACCACTGTATGCACAGTTTGCATTGCCGGTGTTGGCATAACACTGAGCATCACTCTCGACTTTGATTTCTTTCATCGGGATATCCACAAATACAATCTTTTTCATTCTATCTTCAATCTCCTATACTATCATTTATCTTTCTATCACTATTAACTTCAAGAATAAGCTCGACCTCTGAAATAGTAAGATTTGCTTTTTTCGCTATCTCGGCTGTCGACCATCCTTTCTCTCCAAGTTCGGTAACTAATTCAATAGTTGAACTCATACTTCTGTTTCTCATGATTTCCCCTTACGTTGGCTTCTGCAATAATATAAACACTAATCATCAATTTCTAATTGTCAGTTCACAACAGTTCTATATTTCATTAATAATGATAACATCACTTATAACATAGCGCTACCGTCTGCCTATAGTTAGTGTCAATTCTGCGAGAAGTTGACAGTTTTTTATAAAAAAATGTGTCAGGGGTAATTGGGAAAGGGATTGTAGGGGCAGCCCGTCAGGGCTGTTCGTCCGAGCAGCCAGCTTGGACGAATGGAGCGCAGTTAGCGCGGAACCCCGAAAAGCCCGGCGGCATTAGACGACAGGCGCATGCCGATTCCCCCATAAAAAAAATCTTGAATTATGAGCGAATCGTAAGTATCTTTAAAGAATGGACACAAATGAGAATCCGCCCGAGAACGTGGGCTTAGAAAATACATCGCTGCCGTCCGTGTGGGACAGGCAGCTTGCCGAAAACAGCGACTTCTACAAAATGGCGTTCCAGTTCCAGCAGATAATGATGGTCTACGAGAGCGCGATTAAGCAGCTTGAGACAAAGCTTGATATCCTTAACAAAGAGAATAAGGTGCTTGGCAGGCGAAACCCGATTGAAACGGTAAAATCACGTATAAAATCGCCGGAGAGCATCGCGAAGAAACTTGAGAAAAAGAAGCTTCCTGTTACGTTCCAATCGATGATGGCGAACCTTACAGACATTGCAGGCGTGCGTGTTATATGTCCTTATATTTCAGATATTTATGCAGTGCGCGACATGCTGCTTAAACAGCCCGATATTCAGCTTATCGAACAGAACGACTACATCGAGTCGCCTAAAGAATCTGGCTACAGGAGCCTACATCTTGTTATAGAGATTCCGGTTTATCTTTCAGAAACGGTTCACAAAGTCAAGGTTGAGATTCAGCTTAGAACTATCGCAATGGATTTTTGGGCTTGTCTTGAGCATGAGCTTCGCTACAAAACTACGACTAAGGTGCCGGACAGCGTAAGGCGCGAGCTTTTCCGGGTTGCGGAGACGATAGCGATGACAGACAGGGAGATGGAAGAAATCGCGTTCGAGCTTCAGGCAATAGAGTAGATTGGTCGGAGTTTCGGCGCAGGTTGCGCAACAATTGCATTCGGCGCCGGTTGTGGCGCAAATTCAGAGGAAAATATGACGGAAATTGTTGCTAAATACGGAAATATCCTCACAAAAATCGCGCTTTTCGAGGGCTTCACCGATGAAGAACTTTCAGCAGCCCTAGAAAGCCTTAAAGCAAGCGTTTCAAAATACAAAAAAGGCGATTTCGTTCATCCGTCGGGAACTCCGCTCAAAAAATTCGGATTTTTGCTTTCCGGCGTGATCCAAGTGTGCATGGACGACATAAACGGCAACCGCATGATTATGGCGAATGTCGCGGAAGGTGAATCGTTCGGTGAGTCGCTTTCTTTTTTGAAAGTGAAGGAATCGCCTGTTTACATTCAGGCAGCCGAAGCTTCACAAATACTGTGGCTTTCGCCCGACGTTTTTTTTGAGGGCGGCTCCACCGATTTTGAGCGCGTTCTTAGGCGGAAGTTAACGGAGCTTTTGGCGTT
>JAEEQG010000035.1 GCA_016285185.1 Spirochaetota bacterium | reverse complement strand
GATGTTATTTTTGTAATGGACGAGGGAAAAATTACCGGTTTTGGAACTCATGAAGAGCTTTTAAAAACGAACAGTATTTACAAAGAAGTTTTCGAATCCCAGCAGAACGGGAATGTCGATTTAGATTCCGCTAAAAGTGAGTAAGAGGGAAGGATTATGCCGGGTCCAAGAGGAAAAATGAATGGGGCAATGCAAAAGCCCAAAAACGTAGGTAAAACAATAAAGCGTCTTTTCAGTTATTTAGGCGGATACAAGTTTTTATTTCTGCTGGTTTTTTTGTGCATAATAGTTTCATCCGGTGCACAGATTGCCGGAAACTACATGCTGCGTCCGGTTCTGAATAAATACATCATTCCGTTAATAGGACAGCAGAACCCGAATCTTGCGGAGTTTTTCGGGCTGCTGCTCGTAATGCTTTTTATTTATGTGGTTGGAGTTATTGCTCAATACGTGAACAACAGAATTATGCTTAACATTTCCACAGGAACGCTTTTTAAAATCCGCACCGAATTGTTTACGCATCTTGAAACTCTACCGTTAAGGTTCTTTGATTCGCACACACACGGCGAATTGATGAGCCGTTTTACAAACGATACCGACACATTGCGCGATATGCTGAGTCAGGCTGTGCCGCAGCTGTTTTCGCAGACTCTGACGCTGCTTGCAACTTTCATAATGATGCTTTTATTAAGTCCTGTACTTACGCTGGTTGTTATTGCCTGCATTATTGTCATGATTTTTATAACAGGTTTTATCGGCAAACATTCAGCTGAAGCATTCCGTGAACAGCAGAAGAATATCGGTAAGGTAAACGGCTTTATTGAAGAGATGATAGAAGGGCAGAAAGTAGTAAAAGTTTTTTGCCGCGAAGAGCCTGCAAAACAGGATTTTTCCGTTTTGAACGACGACTTGTGCCGCGCCGGAACAAGGGCGAACACGCTTGCCAATATCCTTGGTCCAATAATGAACAACATGGGACACATCAACTACGCCCTCACTGCCATTGCAGGTGTTCTTCTGATTATTGCGGGAAGAATGGATATTGGTACAATCGCAGCATTTCTGCAGTATTCCAAAAGCTTTTCACAGCCAATAAGCATGATGGCGCAGATGTTCAACGGAATCTTGAATGCGCTGGCCGGTGCTGAAAGAATCTTTGCCGTCATCGATGAAAAGCCCGAAATTGATGAAGGTTATGTAACTCTCATAAACGCAAACATTCTTCCCGACGGAACAATAACCGAAGCTTTTATGCCCACCGGTGAATGGGCGTGGAAACATCCGCACGGTGATGGAACGCTCACATATCAGCGTTTGAAGGGCGAAGTTCAGTTTGATAACGTATCGTTCGCATATAATGCGGACAAGGTTGTTCTGCACGATATTATGATGACGGCAAAGCCCGGACAGAAAATCGCGCTCGTAGGTTCAACCGGTTCGGGCAAGACGACCATAACCAACCTTATTAACCGCTTTTACGAAGTAACACTTGGTCCTGACGGTGATGTTTCCGGCAAAATCCGCTATGACGGCATAAATGTAAACAAGATAAAAAAAGCGGACTTGCGCCGGTCATTGAGTATGGTACTGCAGGACACGCATCTTTTTACCGGTACGATTGCCGATAATATCCGTTTTGGCAAGCTTGATGCCAGCGATGCGGAAGTAGAAGCCGCCGCAAAGCTTGCAAATGCGGACTACTTTATCAGGCATTTGCATAACGGCTATCAGACTGTAATTACCGGCGACGGCGGCAACCTTAGTCAGGGACAGCGCCAGTTGCTTGCGATTGCACGTGCAGCTGTTGCAAACCCGCCTGTTCTTATTCTTGATGAGGCAACCAGTTCCATTGATACACGCACGGAATCCCTCATAGAGAAAGGCATGAATTCGCTTATGAAAGGCAGAACTGTTTTTGTAATAGCGCACAGACTTTCCACTGTACGAAACGCCGACATGATTTGCGTTCTGGAAGCAGGAAGAATCATTGAACGTGGTAACCATGAGGAGTTGATGAACCAAAAAGGCAAGTACTATCAGCTTTATACCGGTTCTTTTGCACAGGGTTAGCGGTTAGGCGTGTTTACTAATTGCAATAAAGGGCAGATTTGTATACTATTATAGTATGGAAATAGTACATTTGGGAAATCCTGTTCTAAGGGAAAAATCTCTTCCTGTGCCGGAAGTAAACGATGAAATCCGTTCAATGGTAGCAGAAATGTTTGATCTGATGATTGAAGCACAGGGCGTTGGTCTTGCGGCTCCTCAGGTTGGCAAACTTTTGCGTTTGTTTGTAGTTATTGCGGATGATGACGTACGAAGAGTTTTTATAAATCCGCAGATTATTGCTACTTCTCAAAACCTTGTTCCCTATGAAGAAGGTTGCCTTAGTATTCCTAAAGTGTACGAAAACATAATGCGTCCCGAAAAAATAACCGTGAATGCGCTTAACGAAAAAGGCAAACCTTTTACACTGGAAGCGGACGGCCTTTTGGCGCGAATTATCCAGCATGAATATGACCACTTGGAAGGCATGGTTTTTATAGACCGCGGTGATCCCGATTTTAAGAAAAAAACCGAAGAAACCTTTGAACGGCGGGAAAAACGCAGACAGGAAAAAGCTTTGCAAAAACAACACAAACAGCAGCGCATAGCTGCAAAAAAAGCAAATCAGGACAACGCATGCTAAAGATCTTGTATGCGGGCAGTCCTGATGCTGCCGCAAAACCACTTAAAGAAATTGCTCAAAGTGGAAAGCACCGTATTGTCGGTGTGCTTACAAATCCGCCTTCGGCGCAGAAACGCGGAAAAGAGCTTGTTCCAACTCCTGTTGCGCAGGCTGCTTGTGAAATAAACTCACAGGACTCCGGTTTTTATAGCACCAATCCTATTCAGATACTAACCCCCAATAAACTTATCGAAGTTTACGATACCATTAAGGCACTTAACCCCGATATTCTTGTTTGCTTTGCTTACGGAAAAATCTTTTCGCAGGCGTTTATGGAAATGTTCCCAAAAGGCGGAATTAATCTGCATCCGTCACTGCTGCCACTCTACCGTGGCTGTGCGCCTGTTCCGGCTGCAATCCTTAATTGCGACAAAGAAACCGGAATCACAATACAGCGCATAGTAAAAGAAATGGATGCCGGAAACATTCTGCTTCAGACAAAAATTCCGCTGACCGGTAAAGAAACGTCGCAGTCGCTTTTGCAAACCGTGAGCGATGCTGGCGGCAAACTCTTCCTTAAAGTACTTGATTCTATTGAAGATGGCTCTGTCTCACAACATGAAATTCCGCAGGATTCCGCAAAAGCGACTTATTTTGGTATGATGAAAAAAGAAGACGGAATTATTGACTGGCAGGATTCGGCTGTACGGATTGACGCAAAAATCAGGGCTTTTGTTCCCTGGCCCGGAACATTTACAACCGTAGGCGGAACACCGCTTTTAATACACGAATCTGCAGTATACGGCGGTGAGGAACAACCGGAATGGACAACGGCAAAACCGGGGACCGTTCTTGGTGTAGACAAAAAAGAGGGAATTCTGATAAAAACAAAAAAAGGCATTTTAGTCGCAAAGAATTTGCAATGGCAGACTAAAAAGGCTGTTAATTGGAAAGATTTTATAAACGGCTCCAGAACTTTCATTGGTTCTGTCTGTGAATGAGGTAATACATGAAAAACAAGTTTGATATTAAGAATTTCAGATTGAGTGTTACAGAAACGATTGATAAATTTCAAGAAAATGCCTTGCTTTTTACAGGTGTTATCCTTGTTTCGATTGTTTTTATGGGACTGATTTGTCTTGCAGTTTTTTTTGCAACGGTAAAAGGTGCTGAGGAGGTCATGGTTCCCGATGTAAAGGGCAAGGAACTTTCGGAAGCACTACTTGAAATGCAGGTAAAGGAATTGTATCCAAAACTTGTTTTAAGGTATTCTGAAAACCCTGATGACAAGGGAATGGTTCTTTCGCAGTCACCGAAAGCAGGTACAATCGTAAAAGCAGGAAAAAGAATAAATCTGACTGTCAGCCGTGGAATTGTTCTGAATGAAATTGATGATTATATAGGCAAATCCTTTGATGAAGTCAAAACCAGTATTCAGAGCCTGTTTTCTTCAAGTTCAAAGGCTGCCGTAAAGCTTGCAGAGCCGTTGTACGAATACAGTGAGTCAGAACCTGGAATAATCCTTAGACAGGATCCTCCTGCAGGAACTCAGATATATGATCCTGTTGAAATTGTATTTGTTGTAAGTAAAGGTGCTGATAATCAGAAAGTTGTTGTTCCTGCCCTGAAGGGAATGTCAATCAATGATATGTACATGCAGATGCGCAAAGATAATCTTGTTTATGATTTTGTTGTTTCCGAAACGACTTCGGACAAGGATGTGATTTTGTCACAGTCCATTCCGGAGAATACAGAGGTTGAAAAGTACACCAGAATCAGTACAGAAATCGCATATCCCGAAGGAATGATGAATAAAAAGTTAGTGTACGGTTTATTTACTCAGGAATTGCAGGATTATCCGTTTGCTGTTGAAATGCAGCTTGATGCTTTTGGGCCAAGCGATGATTTGTATACCCTTGTTTCGTTTACTCATCCCGGTGGAAAACTCACTATACCGTATGCGGTAGAAAAAAATACAGTATTGGTTTTTTCAGTAGCTGGAAAAGAATATTCGCAGTTTGTCGTAAAATAGACGGTAATCTATGATTCAGTCAAAAGTCTGCCTGTCATTGACGGGTTCTACAATCAAAGAGAATCTTGAAACAATAGAAAAATACAGAGATTGGATTGATGTTGTCGAACTTAGGGCAGACTATCTTAACAAGGATGAGCGGCTTTCTTTACGCCGTTTTCCGGAACTTGCCGGTGTCCCATGTATTTTAAGTATACGTCGAAGCAGTAATGGCGGTAAGTTCAGTGAGGGTGAGGCAACCCGCACAGTTTTGTTTGCGAGGGCTATTGCATTTGCTAATCAGGATACAACAAAAAACTACGCCTATATTGACTTGGAGTCGGATTTTAATGTTCCGGCTCTTTTGGATGCATCATTGGCGTTCGGAACAAAAATTATAAGAACACTTTATTGCAATTCAGATGATTCCCTCAAGGAAATTCACAAACAAATGTCTCTGCTGCGTAAAAACGAGTATGAGATTCCAAAGATTGCCTTTTACGCCCAATCACTTTCTGATGTTACAAAATTGTTTCGTGAGGTAAAGAAATCTGAAAAGAAACGCGTTATTTTTGAGGTTTCTGGTCCGTTTTCACAACCTGAGCGTGTTCTTTCATCATTGGCAAATTCGTTTTTTGTATATACGGCAGATCGCAAACTGCAAATTCCTGAAGCCGAAAATTATAGCATTGATCCTAAGCAACTCCAACAAAGTTATAATTTTGATGATATAAATGACAAAACCAAGATATATGGTTTTGCCGGAAAATCTCTCTCTGCACGTCTGTATGCCAAAGCACAGAACAAGCATTTTAGGGACAACAAGATTAATGCGGTTTGTTTGCCTATTTATGCGGACAAAATAGAAGAAGTTTTGGAATTTGCCGACGAACTCTCGCTTTCTGCACTGGCGATTTCATGCCCTTTCAACAGTGATGCATTACAGTTTGCTTCTACAGTTTCTTCAGATGTCGGGAACACCGAAAGAACAAACACGTTTGTCCGAACCGGCGAAAACTGGACCGGTTACAATACATCCGTAAAAGCACTTTTGAATTCTTTGCTTAATCTGACTGGTAAAAAAAGCCTTTTTGGTTGGCGGGTTTCGATTATCGGTGCCGGTACTATGGCAAGAGCGGCCGCTTATGTGGTAAAAATGCTGCACGGAAAAGCCTGTATTTTTAACAGAACGGTTTCAAAAGCAAAGGAACTTGCCAGTCTTTACAATTTTAAGTGGGCTTCGCTGTCTGTTGATTCGCAGCTGTACATAGAAGACTTTTCTGATTTGATTATCCAGACAACGTCTGTAGGATCAGCTGAATATTATGCCATGGTTCCGAATGGAATAGGTGACCCAATTCCCAACTACATTTTCAGGGGGAATGAAAAAGTGTTTGACTGTATTGCTTCGACTGAAAAAACTCCTCTGGTCAGTCGCGCTGAAAAAGCCGGCTGTTCTGTGATGTCTGGGAACAAAATGATGGAAGAGCAGATATATATGCAATTTAAGCTTTTTACGGGAGAATATGATGAGTGAAAAAGAACTGTCGCAGGGTGAGCAAAAAATCCTTGCAGCTAGAACTGCAATAGATACGCTGATTAACGAAAAAAAGATTTTTTCAGGTATGAAAATCGGACTTGGTACCGGTTCAACCGCAATGCCGGCTGTACAAAGACTTGCAGAACGTATTAAGGACGGAACCCTTAAAGATATAAAAGCAGTTGCAACAAGTTTTCAGACGACGATAGCCTGTGAAGATTTGCAGATTCCAGTTTTTTCCATGAACGCAAAGCAGATTTGCGGCGGTTTGGATTTGGCGATTGATGGTGCAGACGAAGTGAGTCCTGAAAAGAATTTGATAAAAGGCGGGGGCGCCGCTTTGTTGCTTGAAAAAATTGTTGCTTACAATGCAAAACAGTTTGTAATTGTAGCTGATTCTTCAAAGACAGTGCCGTCAATCGGAACAAAATTTCCGCTGCCTGTTGAAATAATACCCGAAGCCCGTGTTTCTGTCATAAGAGAGATTGAAAAACTCGGAGCTGCCTGTACTCTGCGACAGGGGGTAAAAAAGGCCGGTCCTGTAATAACCGACAACGGTAATCTAATTCTTGATATTCTCTGGCAAACACCGCCTGATCCGGTTGAAATGGAAAAAGCACTTAACCGTATAACCGGTGTTGTTGAAAACGGCTTCTTTACACAAAACAAACCTATTGTTTTTGTGGCACAACCGGACGCTACAGTTAAACGCCTGTAAAAACAAAGCCCCGCACGTTATGCGGGGCATCTTTTTTGTGTAATAGTTGGTATCAATAGCCGTCGGACATTGCGCGGTTCATGTCTTTCTGGCAAAGATCTGCGTAAACAAGACTTCGCATTTTAAGCATATCCTTGCGTTCCTGCGGGAACGGCATATAACGCCAGAATACGCCGCGGACTTCTTTGTCGAGCCGCTGAACGCCTTCTGCTTCTTTTGTCATCCAAAGTATGTAATCGCGGATAAAGTAGTCTTTTACATCACCTTTGAGTTTCTGCTGGTCAAACCACTGGTAATACATACCGGTGAGTCCTTCTTCCATCCAGTAGTATGAGGCTTTTTCCTTGGCAACTTGCCATCGCAAGTCTGCACATGCTGTCAAAACTGCGATTTTCAAGTTTTTAGGATACATCGGTATTGCAATACGTCCGCGGCTTGTTACTTTATTGTACTTGTCATATGGTTCCCAACAGAATCCCATCTCGCCGTAAGTCGGTACAAGCAGAACATAAGGTACAATGCGGTTTGCGTTGTTTTTGTGCATACGAACGAATGCACCCGGATCGATAGACTCAACCCATGCAAGAGCTTCAATTACGTTTTCTCTGAAACCGGTTTCTTTTGGTGTACAATGATAATAGTCCTTTGTGAAAATCGGGAAGTGATTTCCCTTGCGGCCTACTGTCATTTTAGCCATTTGACGTACTGTATCAATCTCAGTCATCAAATCAGCATTACTTACAGATGTGTTTACCGAAGCAGTGGAAATTTTGTCTTCGATTGACTGACTTTCTTCTGCTGCATCCTGGTATTGGTTAAGGTAAGTATTTATTTCTTTGTCGATTTTTAAAAGTTCACGCAGTTTTTCGGAAGTTTCGTTAAAAATTCTTTTTTGTGCTTCAGAATATGGAGCACCGAGAGAAGGAAAGTGTCCGATAGGCGGATGGTCGCAAATCTGGTCAATTTTTGATTTTAATTCTATCTCCAAAAGTCCGCGTTTGTTTATTGAAGTTTTGAGGTAGTTTTCGGCGGTTTGAAGTTTTCCGGCATTTTTACTCTGTAAAGTCATCAAACGTTGTTTGTCATCACCGTGATGTGTCGGTCTTGCCTCATCCGTTGCAGAGAGTGTCATCTGACCGGTTGAAATATTGTGCAGCCATTCGTCAAGATAATAAACAGGTTCGCCGGAAATATTCTCATCAATTACGGTTGCAAAAAGTTGCTTTTGTTCCGGTGTGAACAAGGAAGGAAGAACTAGTCCGTAGCGAACAAGATATTTTTTGGGTTTGGCCACAGTCAGCGATGCCAGCTTTGGTGCAACAGATTTTATAAACTCATAGTAAATGCTATAAAGTTGTTGCCTGTAAACGGTTCTGTCTTTTGGATCTGTACAAGTAAGATATTTTGTAAGAGTCGCATGCAAACGTTTGGCAATGTCGCTTTCACCGGAAAGGGCAATTTTGTAGTAATTAGGATCATCAAAAACCTTGTGCGGTGTATCAGAAAAGAATTTTTCGATAGGCTTGAACTGTGTAACAGTCAGGTCTACGCTGTTAGCAATGGGTTTTTTTGAATCTTCATCATCGGGAAAGTCAAAATCTGCTCCTAAAAATGATGTATCAGCTGGAGGAGCGGAAGACGGGGCTGGACTGCCGTTTGAGTCGGCCTCTGACAGTAATGCCGCAATTTCAGGGTCTAAATCGTCAATATTCATGTATTTCCTTCCATTGGTTATAATCAGCAATAATTATTTAAATCTTATAATATAGATTTCTCTCTGTCAACGTTTAAATTTCATAAACACCCGGCAGCTCTCAGCTTATTTTGACCGTGTTTTTTTATTGTGAAACTGCCGATAATGAAATATAATTTAAAAATCCACTGTGGCACCGTTTGGAGAGTACGGGTGAAAAAAGTTTTTGCAGTTGCAAAAGTAGCGGCATTTTTAACAGTATTATTATTTTTCACACTTTTTATTACTACCTGCGGTGGTGGTGCGGCCGGAGGCGCAGGCGGCGCAAGCATCCCTGAAAACGAATACACCACACATAACCCCGGCGGCTGGGGCGGAGGCGGTTCATCCGGTGGCGGAGGAGGCTCCGGCGGAGGCGTAAACATGACAGGCGGCACGCCGCTTGTTGTTGAACGCTACGAAGACCCCGTAACCGGAACCTTTGCCGGTTCCCAGCTGAACGACCTCATAGCCGCAATCCAGAATAATTCATCCCGTTCCAACAGCGTTTTTTACGTTCCGTTTTATGTAGTGGGCGACCCTGTAGTGCGCCAGGCGCGCGTTACAAAAGGCCGCACAAAAGTAGAAAAGTTTGAGCACCAGTACAAAGCAACCTGCAGTATACCACCTTCTACAATTACCAGTGTATTTTATTATTATGTAGAAGAAGGAATAAACCTTGCTTCCATTACAACAGCCGAGATGACAGGCTGGCAGTGCCAGGAAGACGGTTCTGTACATAACGGCAGCCATATTACCAACATCACAGGCGACGTTTCGCTTGTACCGGTCTATGCAAGCGGCGCAGGCCCGGTAAATGCGGGTGTATTAAAGACCGACCTTCACACTGCTGCAATACCGGATGTTGGAGAAATATGGGATTATGCGCAACAGACTAGCGTACAAGACGGAACAGCCTACATAACAGTTCCTCCGCCACCTATGACAGCCTTGTATAATGAGAACGGAAGTGCTGTTACCTGGAGTGGTAACTATGTTGTAAATATCAATATTAACAGTACTCCTATTGAATTTACATTCAGCTCAGGCGAAACACAGTCAAAGCAGATAACAAACATTCCGGTGGGTGCAACAATTTCTGCAAGTGCAACGATAAACGTAACTGGAAGTAGCAGATACGCAAGCCTGACCACCCCACAACTTTCTACAACCATACAGGCGGGCGGCAATCTTGATATGTACTTCTCGTATCCGTACACATGCCACATTCCATCTTCGTTGCAATCTTATACAGTAGTTTCTGGTGTAAATTCGGGAGCTTACAAAAACAACGGTACCCCGACGGATATTTCTTCAAAGAGACCAACTCCGGAATCATTTGAATATAACGGACAGACCTTGTATTTTATAGGATGGTCAAGAAATGCAGCCGACACTGTTCCTGAAATAGCAGGTGACAGCATACCTGCCAACGGTACATATCATGGTGCGCTTGATTTCTATGCGATTTTCAGCTCATGCTCAGTAAGTATAAGCATACATGACCACACAGGCATGAATTCTAATATTATTGCTGAAAACAGTCAAAATTATGACATTACCTTGACTGCAACACCGGCTGGAGACTTGCCGGAAAACTCGACTTACACCTGGACTATCGAAAGTCCGTCCAGCAATCCACCGGTTTCGCTACCACCAGGCAGTGGAACACCATCAGTTAGCAATAAAAGCATAACAGTTACACCTGTCACGGGCAGAACAGGTACAGCCACAATCAAAGTAACCGCCACGGACGGAGCACATACGGCAAGCTCAACAATCAACGTTATCGTAGCTGGAATCTCACTGGATACAACAATAGATCCGATAGTAATTGTAAATGGCGGCAATGCAACAATAACCGCATCTGTAACCGGTGGGTATAGCGGTGGAATAGACTATTCCTGGAACAAATCCGGCAATTCTGTCTCTGTAACTAATGCGAACAACCCTACTAGAACTATAACTGCAACCGAAGGCGGCAAAGCAACCATTACAGTAGGAGCTACTCTGACAGAAAATAGTCTCGGCTTGGTACTTTCAAAGACCATAGACGTTTACGTACTCGACCTGCAGCTTACAGGCAGCGGCTTAACCCAAGCCGGTAACGGCTATGGTCTCATGACAACAATGTCCAACACCGCCGGAACCTCAGTTTCCGCTTCTCTTGACGGACCGAATATGCCGGCTACAACGTTCACCTGGGCATATGGTACAGGTTCATCGGCATATCTGGAACTGGACGGAACTACCGGCACGCCACGCAAAATAACACCAAAAGCGGCAGGAACAGGCACCGTTACCGTAAGCACAAGCTATGGCGGTGTAACCGTATCCAAGACAATTAACGTTAGTGTAGTGGGACTCTCGCTGACGGAAGGTCCGATATATATCACGAAAGGCGGGACTTATGATATAACCGCATCCGTACCAAATTATGGCAGTGGCATAACCTATGAATGGTCTGTTTCCGGTAGTTCAGTTACCCTGCCTGGTCCAACTTCAATTATCTCGTCTTCTGGTACAACCGGCTTGACCAAAACTGTAGAAGCGACTCAAGGCGGTAAATCGACAATAACCGTAACGGCGACAATCACCGCAACCAATACGCAACTCCCGTCAAAGACCATAGACATATACGGACTTGATTTTCAGCTTACAGGCACGGGCTTAACTTCAGGAAGTGATGACGCTAATTACAATCTAGCCATGACAACCGCCAACACCAGTGGAATTCCTATTACTGCACAACTTGCAGGAACGGGAATGCCGGCTACAACGTTTACCTGGACGGTTAATTCAAATGCCACGGATTATATAGAACTGCAGGGCACTGATAATAACACTAATGACGCTACTGACACACGCACCGTAAAACCAAAGGCGGCTGGTTCCGATAAAACATTTACCGTAAGTACAACCTGTGCTGGTATTACTTTAACAAAGACCATACACGTCAATGTTGCGGGACTTGAGCTAACGTGCAACAAATCCTTTGACAAGAGCGCTGGTACAGGAACAGTTACCGCAGAGGTAGTGGGCTATAGCGGTACACCTACCGATTGGACATGGCAATCCACTAATACAAACGTGGCGACAGCCGGCCAATCGACTCCAAGTGGAAATCAATGTACGATGACACTGAACTTTCAGAATGGCGGAAAAACAACCGTTAAGATTGATGTAACCGTAGGCTCTTCCACACTGCACGCCGAAAAAGAAGTATACATTCTCGACCTGCAGCTTTCAGGCGTAGACGCTTCTAAAATCGCTGTCTCCGATTCTGGATCACCTGGTGTTCACTATGACGTTATTATGCCGGCCTCAAGCGGTACGCAAGCATCGCTCACCGCAAATCTTGTCGGATTTACTTCGGATGTATCGTTTACCTGGAGTCCTGTAACCAATGCGACAATCAACGGCACAGGTGGAACACGCACAATAGTAACTGACGGAACCACAGGTGCGTATAATTTCACTATACAGGCAACTTACGACAATGAGAGCATAACAAAAACCGTTAAACTCTATACGGCAGGACTTACGCTTACAGGTAACGATACGCTTTATTGGGATCCTAATGATAACACACACATACTGTCATTGGCTCTTACACCTGTTGGCGGTATCAGCTTGGACTATATTACGGGAGATCCCTCCGCATATTCTTCGAGCAATACGTCTGTAGCCACTGCAAGTTTGGCAAATAGTGGAGCCACCTGTTATGTTAACGGACAAAACGGCGGTAGTGCAAATATCACCGTAAAGGCCAAAATTAGTGGTACGAGCATAATTCTTACTGGCATCAAGCAGGTTACCATATTAAAGTTCAATATCACAGGCTTGTCTTCTTCTCCTACAGAACTGCAACTTGGGCAAAGCCGGCAAGTAACCGCGGTACTTAATGGTGCTCCGGATCCATCTGCAGTTACTTACACATGGCAATACTCTGGTTCAGATCTTGTTCTGAGTGCCACAACCGGATCGAGTATAACTGTTACACCAATGTCAGGTGCCGGTTCGCCAAAGACACTTACGGTGACCGCAACTATAAGCGGAACTGATTATGGACCGATTCAATTAAGCGTTATGCCCACACAGCTAACAACAACCTATTTGTCGGATTATATCAGCAATTTACCTGCGGGAAATCGCGAACATCCTAATGTGCTGCCGGCTATACAAGGTTTAACAATAGACAACTGGACGGTGATAAAAACAGCTTTACAAAATAATAATACCAAATATGTTGACTTGTCGGCGACAACTCTACCGGAAGGTATTACGGATATGAATCAAGCCTTCATGTCCCGTTCAAAACTTGTAAAACCTCCAACGCTACCATCTACCGTTACGAAAATGGATTATTGTTTTTCTGGTTGTACTAATCTTACAGAAGCACCGGCGATTCCTGCAGGTGTTACAACCATGGCACAATGTTTCTATAATTGTTATCAACTTACAACACCGCCTCAGATCCCGGCAAATGCCGTTGTTACTGATATGTCAAACTGTTTTTCTTCCTGCGAAAATCTTGAAACAGCACCTCAGATTCCGGCAAGTGTTACGAATTTGAGTGGCTGCTTTGGTGGCTGTTCAAAGCTTGTAACAATACCGCCGCTTCCGGAAAATGGTGCCGAGAATATGAGTTTTTGCTTTGCATACTGTTCAAGTCTTGAAAACGCACCTGCAATTCCAACTACAGTTACTGATATGACATGCTGCTTCCAAGGCTGCTCAAAGCTTGAAACAGCACCTGCGATTCCGGCAGGCGTTCAAGATCTGTCCGGATGTTTTCAACTTTGTGAAGCTCTTAAAAATGTACCGGTACTTCCAGATGGTATTATTGATATGATGGATTGCTTCGAAAGATGTACAAGCCTTGAAAATGCACCAATAATTCCAGCTTCTGTTAAAGAAATGAGATCGTGTTTTGCAAGATGCCCTGCTTTGAAAGGAACAATAACTCTCAATACAATACTGCCTGATCATGATGCTGATGGAACTTGGATGGATTGCTTTAAGGATTGTAATCCGACCAATATAGAAAAAATTATAGTTCGCGATAGTTTTACTTTAGATAAAGTTAAGACATATGGAATATATGTCGAACAAGCAGCTTTAAGAGATAAGGTAGTTATTGAATAATTACCATAAGATGCACAAGATTTATAAGCAGGTCGAAGCTGTTTTGCGGCACGAAAAACGTCGAGAGCAGGTTGGTGTGTTTTAATGCTTGTCGCTGGATTCCCGTTCCTCGCAGATACGAAAAAAATAGCTGTCTATTTAAAAAAATTACTAGGCTACTTTAAACTGGAATGGCTAGCTACTTTAAAGTGGAATACTAAGCTATTTTAAACTGGAATAGCTAGCTACTTTGATATGCACCTGAATAATGACACAAAAAATAAAAGAACTGAATGAAAAGGGACACACTATATTCAGTGTCTGCTCCCATACGGGAACAGTTATGATTTACTACTGCATTATACATGACACAGTAATAAAATCAACCGCTT
>JAEEQG010000034.1 GCA_016285185.1 Spirochaetota bacterium | reverse complement strand
ACATCACAGGTCGCATGGAATACGTAGACAAAACAGACAACGACTGGGCACATACAAAATTGTACGGCGAACAGGTTCGTGTTGAAATCCCGATCAAATGGACATATAATTTCTAATCTAATATCCGGTTAGATTTGGAGGAACACCGAGAGGTGTTCCTCTTTTTTTTAATAGCTACGTATTCCACTTTAAAATAGCTAAGTATTTTTTTGGTGTAAGTAGCTGATTTTTGAGATATTTATTTAAAAATTATTTCCGGTTCAAGTAGAAAACCACGTTTTTCATAAATAACACTGCGCACATGTTCCACAAGTGCTTTTACATCGGCAGCTGTTGCGTTGTTGTAGTTGATAATAAAGTTACCGTGCCAGTCAGAGACCTTTGCTCCGCCGATACTATAACCTAAAAGTCCCGCATCCTGAATTATTTTTCCACTCGGTTCACCAAAATCGCGGTTATTTTTGAACACACTGCCTGCCGACGGATACCGGAAGTGTCCTTTATGTTCACGATCGTGCACATAGTACTCATCCTGCTTTTTAATCTCGGATTGTTCACCGTCATGAACAGAAAAAGAAACCTGAGTTATAATTTTGTCCGTATTCTGGAACGGTGATTTTTTGTAGTCCCAGTCGTCGGAATTCATTTTGTATGAGCCGGTTTTTCCTGTCCGCGTATCAATATAATCAGCCGAAAAAAGAACATCACTAATTGATTTGTTGTAACAGCGAGCATTCATATAGCACGCGCCGCCTGTAGTTCCGGGCAAACCAGAAAATGTTTCCAGACCGGAAAGACTGTCATTTTCACAAAAGGCGACAACATCGTTCATTAAACAGCCGGCACCGCAGACAAGAAGCTTTTTGCCATCTGATTCTTCTATTTTTATGGAATCAAGTTTGGTGGTACATATAACCAACCCCCTGAAACCTTCATCATTTATTACAAGATTAGAACCGCCGCCGATAATAAAAAACTGAATATTACTTTTTTTTGCCCACAAAACAGCAGATGCCAGTTCTTTGACAGATTGCGGCAGCATAAAATAATCGGCTTTTCCGCCGATTTTAAAAGTGGTATGTGCTGAGAGCAGTTCATTACAGAGTGACAATTTACAAATATTCGTCATATCACTATAATATATATAACAAACAGAAACGTCCAGTGATTTGCTGGTAAAAGGAAAAAAGATGGGATTACGTTTTTATAATACGATGGGAAAAACAATGCAGGATTTTAAACCGATTACAGAAGGTTATGTCGGATTTTACGGCTGTGGTCCTACTGTTTATAACTATGCGCATATCGGCAATCTGAGGGCGTATGTTTTTCTTGATATACTGGACAAAACTCTGTCACTGTTGGGTTATAAAATCAAACACGTTATGAATATTACCGATGTAGGTCATTTGACAGGCGACGGTGACGACGGCGATGACAAAATGAAAAAAACAGCCGAAGAACGGCATCAGAGTGTACTTGAAGTTGCCAAGTTTTATACCGACGCTTTTATGAAGGACATTGACGCGCTTAATATCCGACATCCTGATGTTATCTGCAGGGCTACAGATCACATAAATGAAATGATTGAGCTGATAAAGCAGATTGAGGCGAACGGTCACACATATATGGCTGGTGGAAATCTTTATTACGATATTTCCACTTATCCTGATTACGGCAAGCTTGCAAATCTTAACGTTGATGAATTAAAGGCTGGTGCCGGCAAGCGCAAGGTTGTAGTTGTAGACCAAAACAAGCGCAACCCCGGAGATTTTGTTCTGTGGTTTACCAATTCAAAGTTCGAAGACCAGGCAATGACATGGGATTCTCCATGGGGACGCGGATATCCCGGCTGGCATATTGAATGTTCCGCAATGAGCATGAAGTATCTTGGCAGACATTTTGACATTCATACCGGCGGAATTGACCATATTCCCGTCCACCATACAAATGAGATTGCGCAGAGTGAGGGAGCGTTTACAGCAGAAGAACGTAAGGCGGGTCCCTGGGTAAATTACTGGCTGCATAATGAGTTTCTGATCCTTGAAGGCGGCAAAATGAGTAAGTCCAGTGGTCATTTTATTACGCTGCAGACAAGTCTGCCGCCGGAAAAAGGCTTTTCGCTCAAGGACAAGGGTTTTGAACCTTTGGATTACCGTTATTTTCTTCTGGGTGGTCATTATAGAAAACCACTTATGTTCAGCCTGAACGGTCTGGATTCCGCAAAATCCAGCCGTACTGCTCTGAATGCACGTGTTGCAAAACTGATTGCACGTGCTAATGCCGAAGAAGGACTTGGTCTTACAAGCGAAAACTTTGATACAAAGCTTGCCGGAATTTCATGCGAAACAGAAAATATTGCAAAGTTCCGTGAAGCCCTTGAGAATGATTTGGCAACTCCTGCTGCTATAGCGGCAATGCAAAAAGAAGCTTCCGGCAAGGGTGGTTCAAAAGCGGGTGTCTCTCTTGCGGCAATATTAAAGATGGACAGTGTTCTGAGTCTGGATGTGATAAAAGGCGGTTTTGCGGTTCTTGAAGCACAGGCTGCTTCCGCCGCTGCTGTAACAGGCGGTGCCGCTTCCGATACACATTCAGATGATCCTGAAGCAGCGGAGATTAATGCACTCGTTGCAGAGCGTACAGCGGCAAAAAAAGCGAAAGATTTTGCAAAAGCAGATGAAATCCGTAACCTTTTGACATCTAAAGGCATTTATCTAGTGGATACTCCGCAAGGTACAATTTGGAAGAAAAATTAATTCTTTTTTCTTAAAAAAAAATTAAAAATAAGTGTAACGGTTTGGGGGTAACCTTTGTTTACTGATAAAGAGCCCGATGGAGAAAGTGTTATGCTTCAGGCAAACAAAGAATCGGACTTTAAGAAAATATATGATGCGACTATGCAGCTGCTGTTTAAGGTTGCTTACAGGATTGTCGGTGACGAGGAAGCTGCGGAGGATTTAGTCCATGATTCTCTGATTAAAATGCATGAGAAAGGACTTGAGTTTCCTTCTGTCGATGATGCCAAGTACTGGCTTATCAGGGTTGTAAAGAACGCATCTTTGAATTATGCAAAACGGAAAGGTAGAGAACGTCGTGCCTATGATAAGGCATTGCGCGAAGATCACCGTGAGGTAGATTCAGGCGAAACAGAATACCTGAAAGGTGATACCAAAAAACAGGTTTTGGAGGCATTGGAAAAGCTGCCTGCAAACCTCAAAATGGTTCTTGTTTTGCGTGAGTATGCTGATTTGAACTATAAAGAAATAGGACGAGTTCTCGGCATAACCGAAGGAAATGTAAAAGTACGCGTGTTCAGAGCACGGGAACAGTTATCAAAGTTAATAGGAGAAGAGGATGTCTACTTGTCATGAAAAAGAACTTCATTCAATGTTGGTTGATGGTGAAATCAGTTCACCCTGGCTCGAAGAAGTTGAAAATCATGTAGAAAATTGCTCAGAATGCCGCTCACATGTTGAGTCATTAAATACAATGCGTTCTGCTTTTATGCAGGATTCAGAATCATTAAACCTTACAGACGCACAGATGTCTGCAAGCTTTGAACGGTTACAGTCACGTCTGCGCTATACGCAGGTTGCATCAAAAACAAATACAATCTATGCGGATTTTTCAAGAAAGGTTATGCCTTATGCGGCAGCTGCGGCTCTTTTGGTTGCGCTTATCCTGCCGGCAGTTACCCGCAGTTCAGTTGCTTCTACAACACTTCACGCTTCATTGCTGAACAACGTAAAGAATGTAGAATTGATAGATAAAACAGGTATTGCTTTTGATCAGAACATGAACGGTACATCCGTAAAAGTTTCTAACACAGCTGCTTCAAAGAATTTTGTACAGCCGGCTGCACTGCATGTTTCAAATCTTACCAAAAATGATATTTTCAAGCCGGAATTCGCAACAGAAACTTCTTCGAAGATGAATATCAATTTGGTGGATGTTACAACATTGCCGCTGATTACTCAGCCGGATTTTCAGCAGAGTGCGGTATATCCTGTAACGGAATAAGCATTGAAGCTTACAAAAGAAAAGTTTTTCTATCTTTTTAGAAAATATCCTTTATTAAGGGCAGTATTGATTTTTGTAATAACAGCAATACTGCTTTTTTTAATTTATTCAATATCAACCTATTCCGGCAGTGTTCCTGTAATAAGTGCTATTTCTCCTCAGGCAGCAAATCCAGGTGATGTACTAACTATCTATGGCTCGCATTTTGGTACAAAAAAAACCGAAAGTTATGTGGAAATAGGCGGCAGACGTATAACAGCCTCATCATATATTGACTGGAAAGATGACATAATAACGCTTAAGATTCCCCAGAATGTGCAGGACGGTTTGGTTTTTGTCTCCACAACAAACGGAAAAAGCGAACCAAAAATATTTACAAACAAGGATTTGGTGCCTGTTTCCGCAAAAACCAGTGTAGTATCAATAAACCCTGGAATTATGTCATTAGAGCCCAAAAATCAGGCCGTAGGCGGTCTTTTGACCATATATGGTAATAACTTTGGTATAATGCGGAATGATTCAAAGGTGCTGTTTTCATGGAAGGAAGGTGTCTCATACCAACAGTCTTTTATTGCCTGTTCTGACAGTGATTATGAATATTGGTCAGACCAGATAATAAAAGTGCGGGTGCCCGACGGCGCATCCACAGGTACTGTAACTGTTGTAACCGCAAAAGGCAGAAGCCCGAATTATCCTTTTACGCTGTTGTCCGAAACAGGTACAAAAACCTTTACGGACAAAAAAATATACGCCACAACCATTGCTGTAGAAGTTCAAAATCTAAATGTTTCAGAAACAACCGGAACACTTGTCCTGCGTATTCCAAAACCTATAATTACGGCTTCGCAGCCTGAAGTTGAAATTACGGCATCCATCCCGGAACCGTCGATTCCGGAAGTAGCAGGAACAATAGTCCACAATTTTGATATAGATTTTGAAAAACCGTCTCCTGTAGCGGCAAAGCATACTTTTGTCGTTTCATCATATTCAGTTGCGACAAAAATAAATGAAAAACTTGTCAAGAATTATTCTTCCACAACAAAACAGCGTTTTTCGGAGTTTTTAAAGGCGGATTCGCTTGTTAAAAGCGACAATGAGGATATTATTGCACTCGCAAAAAAAATAACAGGCAAAGAAAAAAATCCATATATTCAGGCACGGTTGATTTATCAATACATGATCAAAAACTATACCGTTGACGAAAAAGTAAGACCAGGCGATGTACCTGTTACAGATTTGCTTACAGTAAAGCACGGTGATGCCTATGATTTTGCGCTTGTGTATTGTTCTCTGCTGCGTGCCTGCGGAATCCCGGCTGTACCAGTCGCAGGTCTGCTTGTAAAAGACAGTGAAAATGTGCTCTCTCACTGGTGGAACGAATTTTATGTAGAAAACTTTGGCTGGGTTCCGGTTGATTGCGCTGCTGGTACCGGATACGAGCTTTCCGACTCCCTCGTAAAAAAACAATTGGAACCCGGAAAGTTTTACTTTGGTAACCTTGATTCGCGGTATATTGCTTTTTCACGCGGTCTTAACCAGCTGCGTCCCGCAAGCCCCAAAAACAAAATCGTTTACAAACTGCGTACTTATGCTTTTCAGACTATTTGGGAAGAAAGTTCTGAAAATATAACGGCTTATTCCTCTTTCTGGACAAATCCGCTTATAACTGGTATATATTAGGAGATGAGGCAAATATGGTAAAAGTTTTATCCGTCGGAGGTTCAATTGTTGCTCCGAATCAACCTGATTCTGAATTTTTGATTTCATTTGCAAATCTTGTTCGTGAATGGCTTAAAGAAGACGGCAGCCGTAAACTGATTCTTGTCGTAGGCGGCGGTGCTCCTGCACGCGCTTATCAGCAGGCTTATAGAGCTGTTGTAGACAGTTGCGGAACAACAGCCGGTGATGAGCAGGCTGACTGGATAGGAATAATGGCAACCAGACTGAATGCGCAGCTCTTAAAGGCCGTATTCGGTGATTTGTGTGTAAATGATGTTGTATATGATCCTACACAAATCGTAGAATTTTCAGGCAGAGTTCTTGTGGCTGCTGGCTGGAAACCCGGTTTTTCCACTGACAATGATGCTGTTCTCCTTGCTGAAAGATTCGCCGCTAAAACGGTCGTAAACTTGTCTAATATCGAAAAAGTCTACACTGACGATCCCAAGAAAAATCCAGATGCCAAGCCCGTTGATGCAATGAGCTGGGCTGACTTCAGAAAAATGGTCGGCGATGAATGGTGCCCCGGCAAAAATTGTCCTTTTGATCCGATTGCCAGCCGCCGCGCCGAAAATATGGGGATTCGTGTTATCTGTGCAGGCGGAAAGAATATAGAAAACATCAAAAATATCCTTAACGATAAGCCTTTTATCGGTACAATAATAGGTTAATACGATGCTCAAAGAATATCTGATAACCGCTTTTTTGTCCTTATTGCCTATTTCTGAGTTGCGTGGCGCTATTCCGTATGCGTTTGCTGTGGGAATTCCGTTACCGGTCGCATATTTTTACTGTGTGTTTTTTAATGCGCTTGTAGGACCGATTGCATTTATTTTTTTGACTTTTTTTCACAAACTGTTTTACAAATGGAAGTTTTATGCAAATTTGTTCGATAAAGTAGTAACAAGAGCAAGAAACAAGGTTCATCCTTATGTAGAAAAATTCGGTATGATAGGAATTTATTGTTTTGTTGCAATTCCTTTTCCGCTGACGGGTGCATGGACAGGGACTCTTGGAGCTTGGATTCTGGGTTTGAGCAAACGTAAAACTTTGCTTGCAGTTCTGTTTGGTGTAATTACATCAGGTTTGATTGTAACACTGATAATAGGTCTCGGCCTTGGTATCAGTATCTTTGTAAAACAGCTTTAATAGTTTTTATACAAGTGTTTTGTCCGCGGCAATTTTTTCCAAAAACTTTGCCATAAGGACAAACGATTCTTCCGTCAAGCTTTCTGTCGCATCAAACTTCGTATGCATAAACCGCCATGTCAGCGGCAGCATGTCGGAGCTTGTTACGGTATGCGTAAGCAGCTCTTTTTCAAGGTTTTTGTTCTTTTGTAAATTTCGCATCAAGGTGCTGGCTTCTTCTTTTGGTAGTACTGTAACTGCTACGGCCGGAATACCTGACGCAATAAAGGCCGCGTTGTCGCTGTAGGGAACAGGAAGTGTCACCCATTTTCCAGGCGAAACCTCCGAAGCAAGTTTGAGCGTCCGTTCATAAAGATTGTCGAGCCTCCTGTTGAATGCAACAGAACCGGAGTTTTTCCTGCCTGTGGAAGAAATTACGAGTACATCACCGCGACCGCAACTGTCTATAGCTATTATATCGTCATTTGTAATTCCAAGCTTTTTAAAACGTGATGCAATGCCAAATGCTCCCTGCTCTGATACACCGTTCATTCCGCCCATTTCTTCGCCGTCGGTAAAAATAATTCTCAGATTGTGCGGATAACGGCATTCTTTCAGCCTTTCAAGAAACGCGAGAACCTGAAAAATGGCAGCACTGTTGTCGTTTGCGCCGGGAGAATCCGGTGCCCTGTCGTAATGGATAAGAAGTGTTTTAATTCTGAACATGGGATCGTAACAAGCGGACGGAAAATTTATGAATATATGTTTGGAATTATCGATTTGAATCAACGAATATGATATGGAATGCGCTTGCAGCCAGTCTGTCAAAAACAAACATCGGTCTGCTTCAGGTGCAACAAAATCAGCAAATTCCGGCGGTAAAAAATTCATCTGTCTTAAAAACTCTTTTTGGGGCGCGGAGGTTTTTCCTGTGCAAAATTAACTCTGATACGTCTTGTTTCAAATTCTTTGCCGTTTAAAGCGGCGATTGCCTTTTCTGCCTGCTCCTGTTCGGCAAGCTCCACAAAACCAAAGCCCTTTGATTGTCCGGTTATTTTGTCTTTAATGATTGAAACAGATACAACCTCACCATACCCTGAAAAAAGCCCTGAGAGTGATTCTTCCGTTGTCGAATAGCTCAAATTGCCTATATATATCTTTACAGCCATATTTATAATTATATCATACAAACCCGCAAATGGCAAAAAAAAAGAGGAACACCTCTCGGTGTTCCTCAAAGTTTGACAAAACTTCAGATTAGAAATTGTATGTCCATTTGATCGGGATTTCAACACGAACCTGTTCGCCGTACAATTTTGTATGTGCCCAGTCGTTGTCTGTTTT
>JAEEQG010000033.1 GCA_016285185.1 Spirochaetota bacterium | reverse complement strand
TGTGGCAAAGTCTATGATGTTGGTACAGGTCTTTATGATTACGGTTTCCGCGATTACAGCCCTGTAAGCGCAAGATTTACCACTGTTGATCCGATAAGAGACGGTTCTAACTGGTTTGCTTATGTCGTAAATGATCCTGTAAATTATTTGGATTATCTTGGTCTAGAGCCTAATATTAAACAAAATATCGGAGACAAGATAAAAGACTTTCAAAATTCATTCAGTGAAAACTTTCAGTCTGATATATATAATCAAACTGACTATTATTTATTAATCCGCAGAGAAAACGAAAATAAGAATTTTGAATCAGGAAAAGAAATACAAGAGCATTTCTATAATGTTGATGCTGGTAAAAAACTATCAGATTCATATTTAAAGACTCCTTCCGACGGCGGAATTTTTCCTGATGGTTCTGGCTATAAAAGCTGGCCTGGAAGCCGAGGCACAGTTACAGAAAAAGGTGGTAATTTCAATATTAAATTTTCTTCTGGAACAAAGATTATTAACGGCATCTGTAATTTTGGAAAATTTATCTACAATTTGTTTGTTTCTGAAGAAAAAAAATCTGAATATTACAAATATTATACTGCTGAAGAAGTTCAAAATGGAAAACTTAAAAGCTGGTATAATGAGATAAAACAAAAAGACCCTTGTTATTTTGAACAGAAACCTGCTACTAAAACTGAAAGGAAAGAAACAACACAAGGGGGATGCACAAAATGAAAAAGGCAGTTTTGTCAATACTTTGTTTCTGTTATTCAATTATATGTTTCGCAGTAGGAATTAAAGAAGAACAGAAAATACTGGAAAACATGTTGTATGCAAATCCTAATATTGCATCTGTGAAAATGACACAAGACGGAAAAACTGATTATGGTTCTTATATTAAACCTACTTTTTCTGTTGAAATAACATTAAAGAATGGCGGTTATTTTGTTGCAAATTATTGTGATACAATAGATTTAAACGAAGAACTTGAAGTTGAGTCGATTGGTGAATATGATGTTGCTTTTTTGTATCGTTCAAAGAAAATTGAAGATAAAGAAAGAATAATAAGAATGGGAGTAAATGCATATATAGCAGGATCCATTTTTCTAAATTTGCCAATTAATACAATTGATGAGTTTATTGATAATTACGATATAATATACAGCACAGTAAAAGAGTTATCAAAAGAAACATTTGAAGAACGAAAAGTCAGAAGACATATGCATTACCTGGATTCTGATTTTCTGAAGTACTATGGAAATTATGAAACAGAAGATTATTGGGGCTATATTTTCGCAAAACAGAAAGACGATATATGGTGGTAGCTTTTTTATTTGAACTTATGTAGTACCTGTACAAAGGGGGTGTTTTGTATACCAGTTCTTTTTATTCTGTCCCAAACAGACATAGTTCCAGAAGTGCAACGCATAAAAAGGAGTAATCTCAAATAGTGACAAACACTAAGCAAGAAAAAAAAGGCGCCCTGTCAAATCAACTTTCGTCAATTTTCGCAATGCGAAAACTGGCAGGCTTTGAAATAGTTTTATATCCTTTTAACGATGATATAAAAGAAACCGCGAGAAAAGAAGCAGACAAACAGGGGTTGTACTTTTTGCCGTCACAGGGTAACGCTGAGAATTACTTCCTTTCTTCATCAGAGATGATTAAGCTCCGTGCTGCTGCAGAAAACCTCTCTCGTGCAAGAGGTAATTCCATAACGGTTAATCAGGTTGTCTGGAAAGAAAGTTACACCTACGATGCGAACGGAAACAGAACATCTAAGACAACTGCATGGGGAACTATCTCTTATAGCTATGATAAAGAGAACCGCCTGACAGAAAGCGGTGATTTGGGTAAGTCAGAAAGCGTAAAGTATACTTACGACAAAAACGGAAACCTCTTAAAAGAAAACTCTCCGCGTTATAGAAAAGAGTTTGAGTACAACGCACAGAACCGTATGAGCCTGAGCCACGTACAGGACTTTGTTGAGGATACGCGTAACATCGCAGAATATGATTATGACGCTTTCGGGCGCAGGGTTGAAACATACCAGTATTTGGGTGATTATACAAGAAATTTGTATGATGGTTTTTCATTCGATATAATTGGAAATTCTGTTCTACAGTCTGCTTATTCTGCAAATTTGCCTGACCAAAAATATCGGACTCCCAACCGCCAGTCTGCAACTTCTGTTACCAGCTCTGGAACTTCGCCGAGCGTTCGCAATGAACGCGGTACTGATATTGGCACACGTTACCGTTACATAGATGAGAATCCTCATGTATCAATGTCAGAAACTGCCGGCAACACAATCTCTTCTACAAGTTTAACTAAAACCCGCAGCAGACCGAACAACGAATACGTCTTGTACAGCTACGGCGAGCCTGTTGCAATGTCTGCCGACGGTAATGCAAGTTACTTCGGCTCTGATATTTTGGGTTCTATTCGCGCTGTTACTGATAAATATGGCAGTGTTCAGGCAGATTACAGCTATGACGCTTTCGGAAGCCCTTATTTGGGTAATCTCGAAAATGACATAGGGTTCGGCTACTGCGGCAAAGTCTATGATAACGGCACTGGTCTTTACGATTACGGTTTTAGAGATTATTCATCAAACACTGCAAGATTCACGACAATTGACCCGATACGAGACGGCTCGAATTGGTTTTCTTATGTAGTGAATGATCCTGTCAATTACATAGACCCGTTTGGATTAAATGCAAATGATGTACCGAATTATGATTATAAGGGCGAGAGAAACGGAAAAAAATATTACGAAGCAGAAGCTGGTGCAACTATGTGGGGGCTTGCTCATGATACTGGTACAGATTTAGATGATGTTCAAGGTTATGAAGGTGATCCTCGTCAAATGCCAATTGGAACTATTTTATCTATACCTTCAACACCTAGAGAAACAGAAAATTCTCAAATAAATACCATTGGACAATCACTATCAGTACCCGGAACGACAGAATCTGTATCAGTACTTAATATAACAGCAAAAACTATTACAAGTGGCGGCAATACCAATAGTATTTCAACAAATCAGAATAAAACGACAAAATCTTGCCAAATAGCTACTTGGAAATATATGTTTATGGAAAATATAGGAGTAAACGGTGGAGCAAGCTTTTCAGCAACTATAACGACGGATGCTAATAAGATATCTATGTTCGTATCTGGAAAATTCATTGCAGATAATTTAGTGAATAGTTATGATTTATATGGTAGCGTTGATTTGATTATCGATGGTTCAAAAATTGCTTCTTCAAATTTTTCATATCCGAATTATGATTTTGCATGGTCTGGTTTTGGGAAAGTTCTTGGTAATGCAGAATTTACTTATCCTTTTTCTTCTGCAAAAACTATTTCTTTGGATTTCAATTTTGGTGTTTTTCTTAAACAAGATGTACAAGGATATCCAACTAACTATAAAACAAAAAGGATTGATTTAAAATGAAAAGACAGACTTATATTATTTTGTTTTTATTTTTACTCATGCTGCAAGGATGCAAGAAAGATTTTCTAAATACTGCATGGGATTTAGTAAACAAAATCGATTTTAATAAGAGCTTTGATGATAATTCAGAACTTATTGATGAAGTTTTACTTAATTTTCATCATGCTCAAGATATGAGAAAATCTGATTGGGAAGATGGATATGTTCAGGAAATACAATTCTATGAATATTTGTATTTCAGAAATAATTTAGTAACAAAAAATGCTTTTATGAATCATATTGGAACTGTTTATGATAAATTTCATAAAAAACACCCAGAATCCACAAAAAATATCTTTTCTTATTCAATTTTTCTATATCTAGATGGGAAAAAAGAAGAAAGCTTGGATTTGTTAAAAAGGATTTATAAAAAAGATTATGCATATAATTTGAAAGAATTATCAAATGCTGACATTAAGAACTTCGTTTGTGGAATTCTGCTTAATGATATAGAACCTTCAGAATATGAAGATACTATTTACTTTGAGTTATGTTATCCATCTGAAAATGATTTAATAGAAATGCTTCAGATATCTTGGTAGGTGCTTTTCTGTATAACCCATACTATATTTATGTTATAATCCTGCTCGGCGCATTTGGACTTCTTCCCCAATGCGCAGGCTGATTTCAATCATCGGTTGAATCCGATGGTCAACGAGATTTTGATGTACAAAATCTCGCAGGGTCGCTCAAGTATGTAACAAATCACCGGGATTGTATCAAGCACCCCTCATTCTGAAACCGTAGGTTGATGCCCTGCTTTGCGGCTCGAAATCAAACAAGCATAGACTCCCATAGTCGTTTTCATTTGCAGACTGTTCAAAAGAAGTTAAGTCAATAAGCAACGGTTTTTCCATTATTCAATACGGCGGAGTCTGTCCACCCCGCCTGCACAGCCCTGCCATGCAGGTTTTTAACATTTTATTGGAGAAATTAAGAAAATGAAATAAAGCGAAGATAATTCTGGTTTAAACTTTAATGGATTCGGGGTTCTTAGTCTTGCTAAAAAACTAACAATGTGGTTGGGACGCAGTGAAAAAATAAGGGCGGGCACCCCATGGGTGGGTCCCCTTATTTTTTCACGTCGCTGGGCTCCCAACCGTAATTGATTGATATTTATTACATAAGGCGAGAGCAGATAAAGCCGGTCGCATAAAAACCGTTTTGGTTGGCAGCGCTCAAGCATTACAAAATCAAATTGTACCCAGTATGTTGAATATGAATACTTAGAAAACGGACGTAAAGTTGTTGTAAAGGCCGGAGGACTTTATGAAACGACTTATACACTCAACGCTTGGGGAGAAATTGTTTTAATTACCGACGGCGAGGATAATTCTAGAAAGTATGAGTATGATTGCCTCGGACGCACAACAGCTTTTTATGACGGTTATAATGAAAAAACAGAATATACCTACAATGGCATTGGACAAGTTTAAAAAATATTATACCCTGTAAGTGTTGTTCTGAACGCCGTCAAGACGGTTTCTAAAATGGTTCCGTAGCTTTCAATACAATTTATTTTTCATTTTTCTTCCCGCAAAACGTACAAAAACAAATATTTAAATCTATACATATTGTGAGACTTTTAAAAAAGGAGTTCGCAGATGTGTATTGAAGATGATGTCACAAAAAATGAAGAACGTCAAAAGCGGCTGCGGGAAAAAATAGCCCGTTTCAGGCTGTTTGACGATGACTTTATGACAAAAGTCTTTGAGGATGATATTGAAGGAACACAGTTTCTGCTTAATATCATTTTACAGAGAACAGATCTTGAGGTTACGGAATCAAAAAGTCAGGTTTATATTAAGAATCTGCA
>JAEEQG010000032.1 GCA_016285185.1 Spirochaetota bacterium | reverse complement strand
CTTCAGGATAAAGGAGCTGACCTTCACAGCTATCAGCCGACAGTAAAGGATATAGCACGTATTTCATCCTGTGACATGTTCGTATACGTTGGCGGCGAAAGCGATGAATGGGTTGAAAAAGCACTCAAAAACGCTCGCAACAAGAACATGATTGTAATAAACATGATGGAAGTTCTTGGTGATGCCGTGCGTGAAGAAGAAATCGTAGAAGGTATGCAAGAAAGCGATGAACATGAGCATCATCACGAAGGTGAAGAACATCACCATGAGGAAGAAGAAACCGAATACGACGAACATGTCTGGCTCTCTTTGAAGAACGCCGCCGCAATCACACAGGCTATTTCAGATGCTGTGCAGAAGCTTGACAGCAAGAACGCTGGTGCTTACAAAGCAAACACAGAAGCTTATCTTGGCGAGCTTGCTGCCCTTGACAGTGAATACGAAAAAGCTGTTGCACAATCAAAAGCAAAGACGCTTGTGTTCGGCGACCGCTTTCCGTTCCGTTACCTTACTGATGACTACGGTCTTAGGTATTATGCGGCTTTTGCAGGCTGCAGTGCAGAATCTGAAGCAAGCTTTGAAACGATTATTTTTCTTGCAAAAAAAATTGATGAATATGCTCTTAATACCGTTTTGACAATTGAAAAATCAAACAAAAAAATTGCAAAGACTGTTGTTTCAAATACAAAAACAAAAAAACAACAGATTCTGGAAATGGATTCGCTCCAGTCTGTTACACAAAAAGACATTAAGAGCGGTAAGTCTTATCTGGAAACAATGCGACAAAATCTGACAGTACTAAAAGCTGCGTTGAAATAATGGAAAAAGGGAGATACTGATGGCACTTTTAACTTGTGAGCATCTTGCAATAGGATACGGAACACATGTTATCCAGCAGGATTTGAATATCACCATAGAAAGCGGAGATTACTTTATCATAACAGGCGAGAACGGTACAGGAAAGTCCACGCTGATGAAAACAATTCTGGGTTTTCAAAAACCGCTTGCAGGGACAATCACTATTACAAAGGAAATCAGCTCCCATTCCATAGGTTATCTGCCGCAACAAAACGCCTCTCTCAAAGATTTTCCTGCTACGGTACGCGAAATTGTGCTTTCCGGCAGGCAGGGAAATCTGGGACTTTTTCCTTTTTACACCAAACAGGACAAAACGATTGTACTGCAAAACATGCAGAAGCTCGGCATTGAACACCTTGCAGACAAATCTTTTTACGAACTTTCAGGCGGACAGCAGCAGCGTGTTCTCCTTGCGCGGGCTTTATGTGCCGCAAAGGATATGCTTCTTCTTGATGAACCGGTAAAAGGATTTGATGCCAAAATTACACAGACCATGTATGAGGATATAGAACAGCTCAACAAAAACGGCATGACAATCATAATGATAACACATGATCTGGCTGCCGCAGAACGATATGGAACACAAGTCCTCAGACTGACACGCGACAGGAGCGAATGATAGACTATGATTGAAATGATTGAAACACTGCGTTTTTATTTGTCTCACCAGTTTGTAATTTATGCGCTGATTACCGGCGTTTTGATTTCGTTGTGTTCATCTCTGTTCGGTGTAACACTCGTATTAAAGCGTTTTTCATACATCGGCGACGGACTTTCTCATTCCGCATTCGGGGCTTTGGCAATTGCCTCGATTTTGCGAATCGAAAACTCCATGCTTGTTGTCCTTCCGATAACCGTTCTGCTTGCAGTGATTATTCTGTGCGCAAAAGAAAATTCCAAAGTAAAGGGTGATGCTTCGCTTGCCATGATTTCCACAGGTGCACTCGCAATTGGTTATCTTCTTATGAATATTTTTTCTCCACCGGCTAATCTGAGCGGTGATGTGTGTACAACGCTTTTCGGTTCTACGCTTATTCTTACTCTGCAAAAAAGCGAAGTAATTCTTTCGGTAGTCCTTTCTGTTATTTCGATACTGTTTTTCATCTTTTTTTACAACAGGATTTTTGCTGTTACATTTGATGAAAACTTTGCACAAGCATCAGGAACAAAAGTAACCGCATATAAAATTACAATTGCTGTCTTTATAGCTGTAATAATTGTTCTTGCAATGAACCTGGTTGGCTCTCTGCTCATTTCAGCATTAATCATCTTTCCGGCAGTATCTGCGATTCACCTGTTCAAAAGCTTTAAAACCGTTACGGTTTTTGCATGCCTGTTCTCGGTTTCAGGCGCACTGATCGGGCTTTTTGTCGCAATTCTTGCAGGAACCCCTGTAGGTCCAACAATCGTTGCCGCTGATATATTGTGTTTCGTAATATCCAAGATAATAGGAGAAGTAAGATGAAAAAAAGCATATATTGTTGTATTGCAGTTATTATTATCTCTATATTTATTTCGGGTTGCAAAAAACAACCGGAAATGGTCAAACAACTGCAGACCAAAGGAAAACAAGCTGTAAACGGATATAGTATTATTCCGGTAAAGGCTGAAAAGAAATCCTCAAAAAAAGAATCCGATTCTAATAAAATAGACATTGATTTTACAAAATACAACTATAATATGGCTTCTGCCATGATTTATGATATGTTTATGAATCAGGAAGAATATCTTGGAAAACGAGTCAGAATCAAAGGGCAGTTTTATGCCTCCGTAGATGATTTCGGACTTTTTTTTGCTGTTCTTCTTTATGATGCTACAGCCTGCTGTCAAACTGGTTTTTCTTTTGAAGATAATAAGCGCAAGTATCCTGACGATTATCCGCCTATCCTGTCTGATATCGAAATTACCGGTGTCTACAGCAAAAAATATATCGGAGAAACTGAAATCACATATATCGATTGTAACAAATAAAATAAATTTGTTAACTGATATCTTGATTTAAAATACAAAACCATCTGATACTAAATCTATGTTACAAAGCATAGAATCCCCAAAAGGTCTTACCGGAAACCAGCTTAAAGTCATCGCAATGCTTTCTATGACACTGGATCATCTTATCTGCGTAATTTTTCCAAACTATCCAATGGACTGGTGGATTCTCATTCTTCATACACTCGGGCGGCTTGCAGCCCCAATCTTTTGGTTTATGGCGGCGGAAGGTTATGCACACACACACAGCCTTAAAAAGTACCTCATGCGGCTTTTTGTATTTTCAATAATCGGGCATTTTGCGTACAACTTTGCGTTCGGAATTCCATTTGTGCCGTTCAAAACAAGCTGCTTTAACCAGACAAGCGTTATATGGGTACTGTTTTTGGGTGTTGGTGCACTTGCGGTAAACGACAGCGAAAAGCTTAAACAGTGGCAGAAAACAATACTGATTTTTGTTCTTGCGGCACTGGCATTTCCCGGCGACTGGTCAAGCCCCGCATTACTTGTAATTCTCTCATTCGGTGAAAACCGCGGTTATTTTAAAAAGCAGATGATTGGCATGATTTTTTGGATAAGCTTTTATTCCATTGTTTTTATCATCTTTATAAATCCTGTTTATGGCCTGATGCAGATGGGTGTTGCCCTGACGATTCCGCTCCTTAAAAGCTACAACGGCAGTCGCGGCACATTCAAAGGCATGAGGTACTTCTTTTACTGGTATTATCCGGCACACCTTATTGTCTGTGGAATAATCCGCATTCTCCTGCACGGAAGCACCGGCGTAATGATTGGCGGGTAGCGAACGATGAGCCGCTAGTCGAGGGGAGATACCGCAGATATACGAGGGAAGTGACCGCAGATATTCCGCTAGTCTAATTTTATAATGGCAGTTCTGTCTGTGACAGTTTAGGGGCAGTCAGCGAATTTTATGTGTCAGTTCCTGCGCAGACACTGAAAAAATTGTGCCATTTTTGGTGCATATTAGAAATTTTTCGTTTCAATACTTAAAACGTTTCATTTCAATACTTAAAACGATTCGTTTCAATACACGAAACGATTCATTTCTATACATAAAACGTTTCATTTCTATACTTAAAACGATTCATTTCTATGCTTAAAACGGTTTATTTCTGTGATATGCCATTAACAAAACCATTTCGGAGAGACTCTTTAACGAGAAACACTTTGGAGAGTACCATTAACGGTCCCAAGGAGAGGGGTTTAAACATTACGGGGAGAGTCTTTAAACATCGCTTGGATTGTCCGTTAACACTGCTTGGATTACTCATTCTCCAACCTAAGATTAACATTTTGCAGCAAGTAAATTAATTCGCCTTGAGCCTCTCTGTAAACCAAAAGTAGCAGAAAAGCAACCGCCGGCTGATTTTAATTGCGCGCAATATAAGGTAGTATGATTTTTGGAGGCACGCATGATATTCTCGGAAAAACTTCAAATATTACGAAAAAACAAGGGGCTCACACAGGAAGCTCTTGCGGAAAAACTTAATGTTTCACGGCAGGCGGTGGCAAAGTGGGAATCGGGTCAGGCATATCCTGACATTTTCAATCTCATTCAGATAAGCGATCTTACGGGCGTAACCGTGGACTACCTTGTACGTGATACAGAATGCGCTCCCAATCCTGTTTCCACGGGAGAACCCGATCTTGATGAACTTATAAAATTCCGGCTCGAAGCAAACCGCAATACATACGCCGCTTTCATGAACGAAACTAATTCCACGCGCCTTGATTCGCACGACTTTCGCTATGAAGACGGTTGTTACACATATCACGACACTTATGTCGGCGGGGAGCAGTTTGCCGGAGAAGAAGCCGTTTGGAAAAAAGGAAAGGCCGTGTATGCAATGAACTATCTCGGCCGGGTGCTTGCAAAAGAATTCAGCGGTAACTTTCTAAAAGAAGCTTTGCGTAGTGCGGATGTTCGAATGCCGTACCGCGGCCCCGAATATTACCAGAACGGAGATTATACCTACAAGTGCAGTGTTAGTGGCGATTTCCGCTGGTTCCAGGGTTACGAAGAAATCTTCTGGCAGGACAATAAAGTATATGAATGTTACTTCCACGGCGGATTGATGCGATAAACAACAAAATAATTTCCCCATCTTTCTTAAAATATCCTGGCAAACGTTTTTTATTAAAATTTTTGTGGAAATTTCAAGAAAACTAATTAATAATATATGGTGGAGATTATTTATGAAAAGACAAAAATCCGTCACACTATTTATTGAAATTGTTTTGGCTCTTGGTATTATCGTTTATACCATAATACTTGATGCTATAGTTTCTAACCGGCTTGAGACCGGCCTCAAATCATACTTTACAAGTGAGATAAAGGAACAGTCGGCTTCATTTACAGCCGAATTCGCCGAAGAACTTGACAACATAACGACATCTGTCCTCAGTTCCAAAAACACTTATGAATCCATGCAAAAAAACGGAATCAACCAAAAAGAAATTTCAGACATCGTATGTGCCAATTTGATAACATCAGGCGCAGACGAGGCAGCGGTCTTTAACACCAGCGAACAAATAATTTCCTCAATTCAATATGACACTTCCTTTGGCAGAACTTTTGTTCAGACTGCAGCCAACGGCTCGAACATCGCTGATTTTGTAATAGAAAACGGTGCTGTTTTTGCCATTGCCGCAGAACCGGTAAAAAACAACGCAGCTGTTGTGGGTGTTGTAATTGCCAAAAAGAATATTTCTGTTCAAAAAACAGTTGACAAAATTAAAGCCGCGACAAGTTCCGAAGCAACGATATTCGACGAATACACACGGCATGTAACGACAATCACCGGAATGCAGGGTACAACTCTTGCAAATCCCGAAATTATCGACAGAGTAAAAAAAGAAGGCAAGGCGATTTCCGTCATAAACAAGATAGGAGCAAAAGATTCAATCTCATGCTATTTCCCTCTTTTTGACAAAAGCGGAACTTTTTTAACCACATTGTACCTCGGTAAACCACTTACGGTAGTAGAACTTGTCTCAACAACCATATTCCAGCCGCTTGTTCTTGTTTCTGCCATCTGTATGATTGGTGTACTCATTCTGTTTATTATTCTTATTGCACGAAAAATATCACGCCCGCTTTCACTTATAAATGCGGCCGTTACAAACCTTTCCTCTGGAGATGCAGACCTAACATATCGGCTTCCTGAATACGGCAACGATGAGTTTACGCAGGTTACACGCGGCGTAAACAAATTCATAGGTATTTTACAGACAACGATTATAAAGGTTCAGGAAATAGCAAATGAGGTTCTTAATGGTAGTTCCCAAATCAGTAGTTCAAGCCAGTCAATCTCAACTGGAGCTTCGGAACAGGCTGTCACTATGGAACAAATATCCGCCAATATGGAACAGATTGCTGCCAATATAAGTCAGACATCCGAAAATGCAGAAAAAACACGTTCAATTGCAGTCTCAACCTGTGCCGAAAGCAAGGACGGAAACTCCGCTGTTACTTCTGCTGTTGATGCGGTCGAAAAGATTACGTCAAAAATAGCGGTTATTCAGGAAATTACAAATCAGACAAATCTCCTTTCGCTCAATGCGGCTATCGAAGCTGCACGCGCAGGCGAAGCAGGAAGAGGATTTGCTGTTGTAGCCAACGAAGTACGCAAACTTGCAGACCGTACCAAAGAAGCTGCTTCGGATATAATCGAACTTTCCAATCAAACCATCACAGCAACAGATAATGCACATGAAAAAATCCAGCATGTTGTACCCGAAATCGAAAAAACAACTAGTCTTATAGAAGAAATCTCTGACGCCTGCCGCGATCAGACAGAGAATGCATCGCAGATAAGCAAAGCGATTCTTCAGCTTGATGCGGTTGTACAGCAGAATGCGTCTGCCTCGGAAGAACTTGCAGCAATGGCGGAAGAATTTACTTCAAGTGCACATGAGCTTGTTTCGGTGGCAAGTATTTTCAAAGTTTCGGAATCCGAAGTGTCTGTCAGCAAAAAGAAGCCTCTGGCAATAGAAGCCGGTAAACCGGAAGACTAATCCGTTCCTAAAACAAGAAGCTTTTCTCATAATGTGACAATACGCTGTCATATTATCTGTGTTACACTCCTGGTGGAGGCTCAAAAATGGCATTTGACTACAAAAAGGAATTCAAGGAGTTTTATCTTCCACCAAAGGAACCGCAGATTGTAACTGTGCCGAAAATGCAGTTTGTCGCCGTGCGCGGCAAAGGCAACCCGAACGACGAAGACGGCGAATACAAGGCGGCACTCGCCGTACTGTACGCTGTTTCTTATACGCTGAAAATGAGCAAAATGGGCGACCACCGCATCGAAGGCTACTTCGACTATGTTGTGCCGCCGCTTGAAGGCTTCTGGTGGCAAGAGGGAATAAGCGGCATTGATTATACGCGCAAGGATATGTTCAACTGGATTTCCGTTATTCGGCTGCCAGACTTTGTAACGCCAAAAGACTTTGACTGGGCTAAAGAAACTGCCGCCGCCAAAAAAGGCTTGGATTGTTCGTGCGCCGAGCTTCTCACGCTTGAAGAAGGCGAATGCGTTCAGATTATGCACACCGGCTCTTACGACGACGAGCCTGCAACAATCAAGCTGATGGACGATTTTGCGCTTGCAAACGGCTACTCGCCCGACTTTTCCGCCACAAGGCTTCACCACGAGATTTATCTAAGCGACCCACGCAAAACCAGTCCAGAAAAGCTGAAGACGGTAATCCGGCATCCGGTGAAACAAGTGTAATAGGAACAAACATGAATTGTCGCATCGATTCTTTGTACATTATTGTTGATGACTTAAAAAGGGCAACCGCATTTTACGAAGACTTTTTTGAGCAGAAAATCTGTAACAAAAGCACTCTCGGCGGGTATTTTGACATTGATGGCTTCCGCTTTCATTTGTTTGCGTACAAAGAAGTTAGCGAACCGCATATTTACGGCAGCAACTGTCTGCCGAGCATCTGCTTTGAAACACTTGAAGAACTGAACCGGAAAATCACCGGCAAAGAGCTTTGCTTTCCGCTGACTAAAATCGGCAATAATTGGGTTGCAGAATTCGTCGATTCAGAAGGAAATCATATTGAGGTTTATACAAAGGCTGAATAAAAACAGATAAACTCAATCGAAAATTCTCGGCGTGAATTTTTCAAAATAAGAATCATTCAGTTCTTTTTTATTCCTCAAACCAGTTTTCTATTTCAAGAGTGCTGACCTGCTGAATTGCGGCAAAATGCTTTGTGTTACGTGTAACCAAAACCATGTGATTTGCAAGTGCTATTGCGGCTATCATGCTGTCTTCTTTTTGAGTCGGGTGACCGAGCTGTTCCATTTTTGTTCTTAGCTGTGCCTGAATGTCTGCGGCTTTTTCTGTAAAGCTTTTTATCGCGAAATTATCACGAACATCTTCCTTTATGAATTTTTCAAGATATTTTTTGTTTATGCTTTCCGGCATCCGATAAAGTCCGAGTAACAATTCCTGCCAGACCGGTGCACAAATTGCACAGTCAGAATTATGTTCTGCAATTTTTTTTATTACATTTAAATCAGGTTCGGGTTTAATTATTTCTGAGACGATGTTTGAATCCAAAAGATAGTGAGGCTCTTCTTCGTTATAATCCACCATTAATTATCAAAAACTCCGTCAAAGACATGGCTTTCGTAAGTGTCAGGTGTATTGTCCCGAACATCAAAAATCCTGTCGATATCTTCGTTAGTAAAAAGCCCGGCAGTCTTTTTCCTGAATTCTGCGGCACGGTCAAGAATCGTGTCTTTGCTTTTTTTTGAGAGAAGCCGGTTGTATTCATCAAAAGAAAGAAGCACGCCGACTGTTTTATTCCTGCGCGAAATAAAAACAGGACCATTTTCTTCTGCCTGATGTACAAAAAGCGGCAGTTTGTTTTTTGCCTCGTACATTGGTATTGTTGTCACTTTATACCTCCGATTGTTATGATTATATATTTATATAGCTATAAAAACAACTAAAAATTAGCTATTCAGGTAATCATTTTTTTCGGTAAGAAAAAACAAAACCTGACACACTGTTGTCATGTTTTGCATGTTATAGTTGAAGCATGAAAAACGGAAACGAGCTTTTAGAAAATCTTGACAAGATTCACACTACGCCGATGGGTGCGGAACGGATTAGGCGCAATCTTGCCCTTGGCGATGATGTTCAGGATGTTGTTGCTTGGTGCAAAATGCAGATTGAGCTGCCCGAAGCCGCCATTACGCGCAAAGGCAAAAACTGGTACTGCACGGTTGACGGCTGCATAATTACGGTGAACGCATACAGCTACACGATTATCACCTCGCATAAGGAATAACTATGGAAAAACGTCCGCCGTTTAGCGAAATTAAATCTTTTCTGGAATTCTCAAAGTTTTATTGGTACCGCGAAGAATTGCAGCAAATCTGCAAGCAGCTTGGCATTGATTCAAGCGGCATGAAAGCGGAGCTGAACCGCAACATCGAAGAATACTTTAAGGGCAATCTGATTCGCCCGAAAAGCAAAACGCCCGTCAAAGCCCGCGCCAAGACAGCTGTTTCTTGCGCAAGCCGCGTACATTCTACCGCCGATGATGTGCCGCTCACCCTGGACACGCCGCTTTTGGCCTGCAACTTCCGCTTCAGCCAGCGTTTCCGCGATTTCTTTTCAGCGCAGACAGGCGTTGCGCGCTTTAAGTTCAACACTGACATGGTTGCAACCGCCAATAAAGTGCGCGAAACAGGCAACACAAGCTTTACACTCGGCGACCTGCTCGACATTTTCTACGGCAAAAAGACATACGCCAAATACGACGATTCATGCTTGCAGTGGAACAAATTCGTCAAAGACTTTTGCGCCGACCCTAAAGCCGCGCAATTTTCAGATAAACTAAAAACCGCCGCCATTCTCTGGCGCGAAGTGCGCAACTCAACCCGCCCAAAAGTGTACAAAAGTGAGTTGCTAAAAGAATTTGCTCATCTAATATGACACACTGTTGTCACATTAGCAATGTTATAATTCGGTCATAAATGCTTGTTATCCCGGATAGATTTCGGAATCTTAGCCATGAAACAGGCTTAGGGTGGCAAAGCAATTCAATTTTAACATGAACGTAAAGGAGGCTGACATGCCAAGACCACACAACAAAGAAGATTTGCTCAAAGCAGCACAAGAAAACTATGAATCGCTCATGAAACTGATTGACGGACTTTCTGAAAAGGAACTCAACACGCCGTTCGATTTTTCAGACCAGCCGAGCAAAAAAGAAGCGCACTGGAGCCGCGACAAAAACGTGCGCGACGTGCTTATTCACTTGTATGAATGGCACCAGCTTTTGCTGAAATTTCCACAGAACAATGCAGGTGTAACCGATAAGAAAGCCGCCATTGCATTTTTGCCGAACGAATACTCGTGGAAAACTTATGGCGCAATGAACCTGATGTTCTGGAACCGCCACCAAAACACAAGCTTAGAAGACGCAAAGAAGATGTTCGCCGAAAGCCACGCCGCCGCAATGAAGCTGATTGAAGACTACACAAATGAAGAGCTTTTTACGCAAAAGTATTTTCCATGGACAGGCAATGCGGCTCTCGGCGACTATTGTGTAAGCGACACCTCAAGCCATTACGATTGGGCAATTAAGAAAATCAAGGCTCACAAGAAAAACTGCACAAAGTAGCAAATCAACTTACAGCAATGCCTTAATGCATTCTTCTACCTTTGCCATGTCGGCGGTCGGCTCAAAGCGGGCTACAACATTTCCTGAACGGTCAATCACGAACTTTGTGAAGTTCCATTTGATGTCAGGCTTTTTGTTCCAGTCCGGATCGGCCGCTGCAAACATTTTTTCAAGCACATCCTTGTACTGATGCTGTTCAAAACCTTCAAAACCCTTTTGAGATTTCAAATAAGTATAAAGAGGAATTTCGTTTTCGCCGTTTACATCAGCTTTTTTCATTTGAGGGAAAGTTGTGTTGTAATGCAATGTGCAGAACTCGTGAATTTCATCATCTGTTCCGGGAGCCTGACCGCCAAACTGATTGCATGGAATATCGAGGATTTCAAGCCCTTTTTCGTGATAATCCTTGTAAAGCTTTTCAATCGGCGCATACTGCGGAGTAAAACCGCAGCCGGTTGCTGTGTTCACCACAAGAATAACCTTGCCTTTGTATTTAGAAAGCTTTAATGTTTCGCCTTTTCCTGTTGTTACTTCATAATCATAAATCATAGTCACCGCTCCTTAAAAATTGAATTATTTATATTGGCGTGCAAATTCTGCTGCAGCCTTTAAATCCGCTTCATCAGGTCTTCCTTTATGAAGCCCCTTGAACTCGCCTTTACAGTGGAATTCTTTTTCGTCCATTGGAATACCGACTTTGTCGGCTTCTGCCTTTACTTTTTTGAAAGTTGAATTAAGCAATGCAGCCGAGCCGAAGTTCACAATCTTTCCGACTTTGTCTTTAGAAAGACCTGCTATAAAGCGGCGCACTTCCGGATCAATAGAAAAAGCATAATAAGAGTTGCCCAAAAACAAAACATCAACCTGTTCATTTACAGGTTCGCTGACCGGCGAAGCCTCAACGCCAAGCTCTTTTGCAACAGCCTCTGCAAGGCGTTTTGTGTTCCCTGTTTTAGTGTAAAACCTGACCGCGAATTTCATAAAGCCTCCATAGAAATAAGTTTAATACTATTAAATTGCACACAATCATTTATACATGCATAATATTTCTATATGCATGAAATGTCAAGCTAATTTATAAAGCCGGATGTTAATTTTTTAATGAAAGAATCCACGAAACAATGAGATCACCTGCCATGGCCGCAAGTAAAGCGAACCAGCCGTATTTGTAAATTTTTTCCATAACATATTTTAGCATTTATTCTGCTTACAGGAAAAGTAAAAACATCGGCACAAACACAAAAACCGTGCTACAATACACGAATGAATCAAGACTGGTCAAATATAAACAAATTAATGCAAGCTCAGCTGTCTAAAGTAGAAACCTTTGAAGCAGGAATAAAAACCCTGCTTGGACTGCGTTGCAGTTTGTTCACGTCTATGCTGAATCTTAAAAAAGAGCTGCCTGACGATGCTTTTTCCAAAATGCCTTTCAAAAATGCAAGCGGAAATCACAGCACTTCACTTGCGTGGTCGCTCTGGCATGTTTTTAGAATCGAAGATATTGTCTCGCACGATTTAATTGCAAAAGACAAGGAAGTTTTCTTTGACAAAGGCTACGGCAAATTAATTGGAAGCAAAATTATCACGACTGGCAACGAGCTTACAAAAGCCGAAATTAAAGAATTTTCAAAAACACTGAACATCTCAAGGCTTTTTGATTACTGCATCGATGTAAAAAATTCCACAGAAACCATTCTCCGGCAGCTGAAATTTCCGGATTTGAAGACCGGCTTTTCTGAAGAAGACAAGGCGCATCTGAAAGCTTTGCACGTTGTAAGCGACCACGAAGATGCGGCTTGGCTCATAGATTACTGGTGCGGCAAAAATACCAAAGGCCTTATTCAAATGCCTTTTTCGCGCCACTGGATGATGCACACAGAAGCGATGCTAAAAATTTTCAACAAAATTCTTCGATAAGGCGATTAATTGCCTTGTCATAATCGCACTCAATCAAAAGGATTTTTTCGCCTGCTTTTCTAAAGCCGCTTACGGCAGCTTGATTTTCTTTTTTTAGCCAATCTAAAGAAAGGGCAGAGTCGTCAAGGCGGGCTTCAATATCATCAGCATGATTTTTTATTTCATCAAAATGTGCGTCGATATAGCTTTCTGCCATTGCAAGGCACACAAATTTGATTTGCGAAGCATAATGCTCTTCAAAATCATGCCGCCAGCCAAACGAAATATAACAGCCTTCCACAATGAGATTCTGCTTGTTTTCGATTGCGGTTTTGATAATCTCTCTTACGACCGGCCACAAATAATCTGTCAACTTGTCATCATCCTCGGGCGTCAAGTTTGTATAAGCGCTGCGGATTAATCCCATTTTCAAGTGGTCAATGGAAAGATATGGAATCTTGAGCTTTTCGAGCAACTTCTGCGCCAAAAGCGTTTTGCCTGTATGAGATGCCCCTGCTATTAAATAAATCATGTTTACCCAATTCCTTTTTGCACAAAACCAATGTTACGGGCGATACCGCCGCATGTCAACATTCAGCCTATCAACTATATCAATGGAAACCCGCCGGTATTTCTGCTATAATCTTTTTTGAATTATTGAGGTGTTTATGAACAAAAAAATCGGAATGATCGGCTCTGCTATAAACGCTTTTACCGTTCTGGCTTTTGCAATCTGCATGCTTATAAATTTTACATTCGGCAGCTATTTTGTCTGCATAATTTTGGCACTAAGCTTTGTTATGATGATTTGTGCCTTTGAAACAGAATGCAGGACTGAATGCAAAGCCGCAGGAAAAGCAGCGCTTGTTTTTTCCGCAATTTATGCTACTTTAATTGTCATTGTCTATTACACACAATGCACAAGCGTAATAAACGACAACTTAGGCGAAAGCGCTATGAAAATTTTAGCCTACAAATATATGGGTTTAATGTTCAATCTTGATATGCTCGGCTACGGAATTATGGCTTTATCTACTTTTTTTATCGGTCTGACGATAAACGCGGAAACAAAAGCAGACAAGGCATTAAAAGCTCTGCTTCTGATTCACGGCGT
>JAEEQG010000031.1 GCA_016285185.1 Spirochaetota bacterium | reverse complement strand
TGAGCATCACGAACATGGCGAAAGCTGCGGTTGCGAACATGAACACAGTCATCATCACCACGAACACGAGCATGATGAACATGAGCATCACCATCATAGCGAGGGCTGTTGCTGCGGTCATGAACACGGACACTCTCACGAACATGGCGAAGAAGAACACGAACTTTCAGTAAAACAGCTGATTTTTGCGGCGGTTCTTTTTGTACTCGGACTTGTGATTGAACACCTGCCGGTCGAGAACTGGCTGTCCAACGTTGCGCGAATCGACCTTGTTCACCATGCGGTATGTATGCTCCTTTACCTTGTCGCCTACTTCATCACCGGCAAAGACATAATCATAAGGGCTTTTTCAAACCTGATTCACGGCGAACTGATGGACGAGGCTTTTCTCATGTCTGTTTCTTCCATAGGAGCAATTCTTCTAGGCAAATATGAAGAAGCCGTTGCAATTATGATTTTGTACCAGATTGGCGAAAAGTTCGAAGACTACGCCGTGGACAAATCCCGCGACTCAATAGAAGAAATCGCCAAGCTGCGCCCCGACCACGCTACGCTTAAAATCACCGGCGGAACACGCGACGTGCATCCTGACGAAGTTGAAAAAGACTCCGTAATCATCGTAAAACCCGGTGACCGCATTCCGATTGACGGCGTTGTTGTGGACGGCGAAAGCTTTATAGACACTTCCGCGCTCACCGGCGAAAGCATTCCGCGACACGTCGGTCTTGGTGACGAAGTTCTTTCCGGTTCAATCAACAAGCAGGGCGTTCTCGAAATCCGCACAACTCGGCATGCCGGAGATTCCGCGCTTGCCCGCATCCTCGAACTGGTAGAAAACGCCACCGAGAACAAAACAAAGTCGGAGCAGTTTGTAACACGGTTTGCGCGCGTATACACACCGATTGTAGTGTACGCTGCAATAGCACTGGCACTCGTTCCAAGCGTTTTTATCGGAATAACAAGCGGCAACTGGGGCTGGCAGTCAAACTGGTCAACCTGGGTTTACCGCGCACTTATGTTCCTCGTAGTAAGCTGCCCGTGCGCACTTGTTATTTCAATTCCGCTTACGTTCTGCGGCGGTATCACGGCGGCGGCACGGCAGGGTATTCTCATCAAGGGCAGCGTTTATCTTGAAGCACTCGGTAAAACGAAAACAGCCGTATTTGACAAAACCGGAACTCTCACAAAAGGCAACTTTGTTGTATCACATATCCACGCAACGGACCCGGCAATTACTGAGGACGAGCTGCTTGCACTTGCAACCCACACCGAAATGTTCTCAACACACCCTATCTCGGCCTCTCTCAAGGCGGCGCACCACGATAAGTGCTGCGAGCAGGTAAAGCTTGAAAATGTTGAAGAAATCACGGGCAAAGGCATAAGGGCACTTGTAAACGGCAAGCAGGTTCTTGCAGGTAACACAAAGCTCATGGAACAGTTCGGAATAGCATACAAAGAATGTGCCGAACATCAGGACGGCACGGTTATTCACGTTGCGAGCGAAGGCAAGTACAGCGGTCATATTGTAATAAGCGACGAGATTAAGGAAGATTCCGCCGCAACAGTTGCAGGGCTTAAAAAGCTTGGCATTGAAAATGCCGTTATGCTGACGGGTGACAACGAACGCGCCGCACAAACAGTAGCCGCAAAGCTTGGGCTCAAAAAAGCTTACGCACAGCTTTTGAGCGCCGATAAGCTTACAAAGGTAGAAGAACTTTTGGCGGAACTTAAAGCGCCGAACGGAAAGAAGCGCGGTACACTGATTTTTACCGGAGACGGAATAAACGACGCGCCTGTTCTTGCACGCGCCGACGCAGGAATTGCGATGGGCTCCATGGGGAGCGATGCCGCGATTGAAGCAGCTGATATCATTATAATGGAAGACAAACCAAGCAAGATTGTGGACGGCATCAAAATCAGCCGCCGCACGCTCCGCATTGTTTACGAAAACTTGTACGGCGCGCTCGGCATAAAAGGTCTGATTCTGCTTTTAAGTGCACTCGGCATAAGCAACATGTGGCTTGCTGTATTCGGCGATGTTGGAGTAACAATCCTTGCCGTACTGAACAGCCTCAGGCTGCTTAGAAAGTCACAGTGCGCGGTGGAGCCATAAAGCTCGAAATTGTGGCCGTCGCATTCTTAAAGTAAAGAACTTCGGTGTTGTCATCATCTGCCGAATACATTTTCTGCAAGTCGGGGTAATGAGCCAGCATATCGGCCTTTGCCTCGCGGCGGTCATCGCGCACAAGTTCACCGGCAAGACGCAGCCAGCTTCCGGTGCTTCCGTCAAAGCAGCAGATTTCTACCTTTGGGTTCTTTTGAATCTGCTTTGAAACAGGCTTTGATTTTCCTGTCTGAATATAGAGTTTGCCTTCAAAAACATTGACTGTACCGAACGGTCTGTTGCGCGGCTGTCCGTCTTCTACGGTTGCAAGATAGTATGTTCCGCATTTTTTGATAAATTCATAAATTTCGTTCATAAAAACTCCTTTTGTAACATATGGATATTATAGCACAAATTCGTAATGGTGATAGATTTTTCTGTAAGGATTCGAACGACATTTATTATCAATAGCGGTTAATTGTCTTTTCATAAGCGATAAAGTATAATAACAGCACTATGCCCGATACGACAAAGATTCAACCTTTCGATATGAAGAATATTCCGCTTGTTCTTGACGTACTTGTTCCACTTTGGAGTCCGCCGGTCGGCGATGCCGATTTCAAGCGGTTTAATGTGGAATACATCATGCGGAACAACATTTTTGAAAACGAATACAATTATCAGCTTGTGGATGACAGCGGAACTATACTTTCCGCCGCATTCTTTGCGCGCAAAGGTGATGTGAACCGCGCCGCCGAATGGTTTGCAAAGAACTCTGAGCGCTTTCCCGACAATTTAAAAATTGCTTCCGATATGAGCAGAACGTACATTGAAATATTGGACAAGCGTACATTCAGCATCATGAACAACGATGATATAAAACTTTCGCTTTTTGTGAGCCGAAAGCGTGGTTGCGGTTCAGCACTCTTAAACGCGGTCTGTGAACAGCTCCGCACACAGGGCTGGAAAAACCTTTACCTTTGGACCGACTGCGACTGTAACTGGCACTGGTACGAAACACACGGTTATTCACTTGTTCGCAAGGACTTGTACGAGCCGTTCAGCGACGAGCACGAAGAATACTGGACATACGTCTTTAAAAAACAGATTTGAAAGTTCATTTCCTTTCCATCTCTCCGTCACAGCACGGCCGGAACACGGTCTATGTCTGTGGTAACGCAGGGGCTCAGGAATTCGCGCTTCATCTGCCAGCCGTCCTTGGTGAACGATTTGGCAAGTGTGAGTGAATGGCGGCCGCACGCAGCTGTTATGGCATCAACGGCTTCCATCAGATTGCGCTTTTTTACGTCTTCCACAGGATCAACCCAAAGCCAGCCCTGATACTGCGCGGGCATCAGCTCCAAAAGCGTTATCATAACTACCTTGTAGCCGTACCCTTCGCGGAAAATCCGCGGCAGGGCAAGCCGTGCGGCGGCTACTATGTCCGGCGTGTATGAGGTAAAACGCGGAAGGCGCACAACAGCCGCGTTTGAATACTGCAAGCTTGCGTCATCGCTGTAATAGTTGCACGTTGAGATAATAACCTGCACAGCCTGACACTCAGACCCCTGTTTGCGCATCCTCTCAACAGCAATCTCGGTGTATTCAACCATGGCACACTCGATTGTTTCCATATCATATACTTTTATGGAAAACTGCTTGCTTGAAGTAATCACATCCTTTTTTTGCCTTGTGTTTTTATCCATCACACGGATTCCGTTCAGTTCCTGAACAGTACCCATGCCCTGAACAGTCAAAAGCTTTTTAGCATCGCAAAGCGGCATGTGCTTTAGCATAAGTGCGTTTTTAACACCACGCTGTGCAAGGGTCTTTGCGCGGGCAGGACCTATTCCCCAAATATCTCCGCAGGGTGTGGTTTGCAAAAGCGCATCCACACCGGCAGAATCATATACAAAAACACCGCCGTGTTCTTTTGCCCGCTTGTTGTACAGCTTGGCGAGAGTTTTTGTGGGTGCGGCTCCCACGCAGATGGGAATTCCTACTTCCTTCATAATTCTGCGCTTAAGGTCGTGCCCGATTTCTTCATAGTCTTTTATAGACCAGTTGCAGTCATCAAAGAACAAAAAAGATTCGTCAATGGAATACACTTCAATTTCGGGCGCGTATTCGGCATATATGGAAGTAATTCTCCGGCTGATGTCCGCATAAAGGGTGTAATTGCTGGAAAAGATTGTAATACCGTGCAAAGCACACAAGGCACGCACCTTAAAGTAAGGGTCTCCGCGCTTTATTCCGCAGGCTTTTGCTTCCTTGTTCAGAGCGATTATTATGCCGTCATTGTTGGAGAGAACCGCCACCGGTTTTGAGCGCAGGTCGGGACGGTAAATCTGCTCGCACGAGGCATAAAAAGAGTTTCCGTCGGCGTGCAGAATCATGTTCTTTTTACCGTGTGTATTATGTAAGTTATTGTGCCAGTAATAAGCATCTCATCCCCTATGTTACACGCGCGCCCCAGTGCAAAATGTCCTTCCGATTCATAAACCACAAGAGCTTTTGGATTAAACGGCAGCGCCCTGTCAATTACAAGCAGGTCACCGTCATAAATGCCCATATTGCGGTAGCGTGAACTTTCTATCTGCATAAAAACGGTTGCGGCAGGGTGCTTTATGAGGATTGTGTTCAAATCTATCGTACTGCTTTCATAGCCCTGCGCGGGGCTGGGGAATCCGCTTATCATTGTAATTTGATAATAATTCCGCGGCGATTATTTGTCAACAAAAATAATAACCAAACAGTTATTTATTTTATTAAAAAATCATTGTATAATAATCAGCATGGATGCGGAACTATTTTGGAAAAAAGTAAAGCTTTTGCTCTCTGAACAGGACAAGAACCAGGAATGGCTTTGTGAACAGACAGGTCTTGTACTCGGTTCACTTCGCAACAAGATTTCGCTCGGAAGGCTGCCGGGCTTTGATGAGGGGCTTAAAATAGTTGAATCTCTCGGTCTTACTATGGAACAGTTCAAGCTGTACCCCGATGTACCTTCTAAAGATATTATAAACATTCCGGTTTATGAACAGGCTTTTTCTGCCGGTAAGGGTCAGGAACTGCCTGATACCGCGGAAATTATGGATTATGTTGCGCTTCCTGCCAATCTTAAAAAGTACCGCAACAATATACGCGCCTCTTATGTGCGCGGAGACTCGATGGAGCCGACTCTTTTTGACAATGACATTATTCTTTACGACACTTTCGGCTATGACGGCGCTGACGGCATTTATGCCATAAACTACAAGGGGGCGGCGTTTGTAAAACGTCTCCAGCGCGACAAGGACTTTGTCCGCATTATTTCAGACAACAAGATGTATGCGCCCATGACCGAAAGCGGCGAAAGCGACGACTTTAGGATAGTGGGTAAAGTCCGCTACGTTGTTCACAAGTTGCAGGGCTAAAACCGGATATTACGCCTGCATCATCTGTTTCAGCTTTTTTGCGTTCTTTGCGCCGTTGCCGTTGGGGTGGTTGTTAAAGAATACGTGAACCTTTTTTTCTTCCACCAAAGCCTGATTTATAACAGGCACAAAGCTTTCAAGCTCACTGTCGCTGTATTCGTAATTGTATCGTGCAGAGCCGTTCGGAGAATCATTGACCGAATACCAGGCGTTTTCGTTGCGACCGTGAAGACGTATATACGCATTCTTACCGATAAACGGTGTTTTGAGCCTGCTTCCGTCGGGCAGGTACTTGAGCTGCGGCATATCGCAAAAAACTATTCCGGCATTGCGCTTTTCAAGCCCTTCAAATACGGATTCCTTTATCCATTCTGCGTGGCGGAACTCTATCACAACAGGAAAGCCGTCAAAAACTTTGATGAGATTAGCAAGATACAAGCGGTTTTCTTCTGTATAATGAAAGCTCTGCGGAAACTGAAACAGCACCGCGCTAAGGCAGCCTTTGTCTTGAAGCGGCTTGAGCGCATCTTCAAAAGCCTGTGCTGTACTCTGCCAGTTTTGGGCAATTTCATGTGTGAGCAGGCGGTTAGCCTTTACGCTGAACTGTAAGTTGCCCTCACTCCTTTCGTAAAACGAAAGGAGCCTCTCACCGGTGGGCATATTATAAAATGTGCCGTTAAGCTCAAGCGCATTAAACTGCGTGGCATAATACTGCAAAAAGTCTTTACGCTTTAAATCAGCAGGATAAAACACACCCTTCCATTCGGGGTAGTCAAAACCGCTTGTGCCTATAAGAAGATTAGTAGTAGTGGCCAATTTTGTTTTTCCTAAAAACTGTTTTCATAACAATTTATTTACCGAGGGTAAATCGTCGACGAACCGTGGGTAAATCGACTATTTACCCTCGGTAAATCGACGATGCGCAGTAGGTAAATCGACTATTTACCCATGGTAAATAAGCTATTTACCATCTGCTAAAACTGCATTTTTAATTTCCTTTCCAGCCTTTACCTTTTCAGTCTCAGGGATGGCAAAGATAATATCCAAATTATAATCCTGATTTTTTTTCAATAAAGTTCTTGCAGGCATACATTGCCTGAGTCCAGGCCTCATAAAGAGGATAACCAAAAATACCTGCTGAAATAAGCGGGAATACTACCGAATGAATGTCATTTTCGCGGCACAATTCCAATGATTTTTTGTATGCACCGTAAAGAGCATCCGGTTCGCCATGCTTTCCATCCAAATAACGAGGCCCTACGGCATGAATAATGTGTTTGCAGGGACAGCCGAAGCCCGGTGTAATAACAGCACTCCCCTCATCACAGTGTCCGATTGCATTACATGCTGCCGTAAGTTCTGTCATACCCGCTTTTCGGAATATAACTCCGCAGACACCGCCTCCTGCCCAAAGACCGGTATTTGCCGCATTTACAATCGCATCCGCCGGGATATCAGTAATTCCTTTTTGTTGTATTTGAATTGAACTCATAATTTTATCTCCTCTATTTTGCGCTTTTTTATCATACATCAATTAAATCCGGCGGTATGCGGCAACAAGTTTTTCAAAATTCCAACGTGCATTTGCAGGGCTCGTACTCGGAAGACATTCGCAAGTTATGCCGAAACTCTGGTATTTGGCTGCACAATATTTGTTCCAGAGCAAAAATGCGGTATTACCGGTACAGAAAACCCTTTTGATTTGTGATTCCGAGAAAATCTGTGTAAAGTCGTTCGGTACTGCGTTTTTTATGCTTGAATCCGCCGCACCTGTAATTTCGCAGCTTTTAAGCACATCCCAAAGCGCAATTTGATGCCGGTACAAAAAATCAATACGTTCCTCAACAGCTTTATCTTTTTGGGGTGCATTGTTGGCATAAACAAGTGTTTCACCGAATACTTGAGGCAGAACCTTCCAAAAGCGGTTCTGAGGATGCATATAGAAAAAACCGGCTTCACGGCTTTTGGGAGACGGCATTGTTCCGAGAATCAGAACTGTGCTTTTGCTGTTCCAAACAGGTTTTATTTCGTGTACAACAATACTCGGACTTTCATTTTTCATAGTTGCTTGCAGAATTCTACACAATCCGGCAGTCATTTTCAACAGCAAAGCTTTTCGGTCTGTACTTTTTCACGTTCTACAGGTAATATATCCGTAAGTACAAAAATTATGAACGAACTTAATTACATTGCCATTGACTTTGAAACAGCAAACAAACTTTCGTGCAGTGCCTGTTCCATAGGGCTTATAAGATTTGAAAACGGAGTAGAAACAGACAGCGTCTGTCATCTTATAAAACCCGCTGTTATGTATTTTGTACCGGAATGGACACGCGACATTCATCATATAAGTTATGAAGACGTTGTAGATCAGCCGTGTTTTCCCGAAGTGTGGCAGAATTTGGTTCAACCTTTTTTGGACAAAACCCCTGATTTTCCGCTGGTAGCGCACAACGCTTCTTTTGATATGGGCGTTATAAAGGGATGCTGCGACCGTTTTAATATGGAGCTGCCAAAGATAAGGTACTTTGATTCTTTGCGTATTTCGCGCAGAACATGGCCGGAGCTGAAAAGTCACGCGCTTACCTTTTTAGGCAGTACATTCGGAATAGACTACCTTGCCCATGATGCGCTCGAAGATTCCCGCACTTGCGGACTTATCATAAAGCTCGCCTGCGAAAAATGGAAAGTTGCTTCCGTTGATGAGCTTTTGTGTGCATGCAATTCAAATTTGCAAGAGCTTTCTTAATCTGTTATAATTTTAATAAGTATTTTCGGAGGATTTATGAGCAACGAATTATGTCCGTGTGGTTCCGGCAAAGCCTATGACGAATGCTGCAAACCGATTATAAAGGGAACAGCCCCGGCAAAAACAGCGGAAGCCCTTATGCGCAGCCGCTACACAGCTTATGTAAAGCACGAAATTGACCATATCATCAATTCATGTGAAACTTCTGACAAAGAAAACAGAATAGATGTTGAAGAAACACGCAAATGGAGCGAAGAATCAACCTGGCAGGGGCTCAAGATTTTGCGTACCGAAAAAGGTAAAGAAAACGATACGGAAGGTGTTGTTGAATTTACTGCGACCTATACCACAAAAAAAGGAATCCGTGACGTTCACCACGAAACTGCAAACTTTAAGAAAATAAACGGCGAATGGGTTTACTCCAGCGGCTATTTAACAACAACAACTGTTGTACGCGAAGGCAGAAAAATCGGAAGGAATGAGCCGTGTCCGTGCGGTTCCGGCAAAAAATACAAACAGTGCTGCGGAAGATGAGAGTAGTAACCGGATTTCACGCAATAGAAGAATTATTGCGTACGGGTGCGGGGACAGCAGAGGGGGCAAAACCCCAGCTGTTGTACAGCAAACCCGGACCACGAATAAAAAAAATACTTGAAGACGCAAAAAAACGCGGTATACACGCATCGCAGACAACTGACCGTGAGTTGGACAAGCTTACTGCAAACCTCTCAGAAACTGCACGTAATCACCGAGGAATTGTTCTTACAATTTCCGGTGAAGCTGAAAAAAAGCAGAACTTTGTTCAGTTCGATACCTTTGCCGAAGAACTTTCTCACAAAGACAAAGCTTTGGTCGTAATTCTTGATTCCATTACAGACCCGCATAATACCGGCGCAATCATTCGCAGCTGTGACCAGTTCGGCGCGGACCTTGTTGTTATTCCCGAACACCGCGGTGTAAGCGAAAGCGATGTTATAATGCGGTCAAGCGCAGGTGCGGCGGCTTGGGTTCCGGTTGCGGTTGTGCAGAACCTGAACAGAAGTGTAGAATTCCTAAAACAGCGCGGCTTTTGGGTTTACGGCGCAGATGCCGACGGGCAGTCCGCACGGCAAACGGAATTTGCGCCTAAAACCGTACTTGTTATGGGCAGCGAGGGCAGCGGCATTGCGCAGCTTTTGCGCAAAAACTGCGATGCCATAGTTTCTATTCCAACGTGCGGGAAACTGGACAGTCTCAACGTTTCGGTTGCAACCGGCGTTCTTCTCTACGAAATAAGCGGTCAGTTGCAATCAAAATAAGTGCTATACCAGTTCTATACCCTTCTTAACACGCATGCCAGCAAAAAATGCATACATTAAAAAAGGCGGATTATAAAAATCCGCCCTTTACTGTCAGGTCGCCTGTTATAAAACCGTATAGCCTGCGGTTTATTCCTTTACACCACCGATTGTCATACCTACAACAAAGTATTTTTGGAGCATCGGGTAAACAACCAGAATAGGTACTGTAGCTATGATTGTAATTGAAGCACGAATAGTAACAGGTGTTACCATAGCAGCTGAAGAACCAGAAGCCGCTGCAACAGCCATAGAGTTTGCATCAGCAGCAGAGTTACTCTGATTCTGACTTGCCTGCAGGAACGACATCAAAACGTACTGCAAAGAATGTAGTTTTGGTTTTGCTGAAGTATACAGATAGGTATCAAACCAGCTGTTCCATGCATTTACCGCAACAAACAGTGCAATCATTGCAACAGACGGAACAATCAACGGGAAAATTATACTCATGAATATTTTGAACTCATTGGCACCGTCGATACGCGCCGATTCTACAAAGCTGTCAGGGAGCCCGTTTATATATGTTCTGACAAGAATAAAGTTAAAAACATCAATAATACAAGGAATGATATAAACCGAATACTTGTTTATAAGACCAAGCTTTTTAATAAGCATGTAGTTAGGAATAAGACCTGCACTGATGTACATCGAAACGACAAGGACAACCGTAAACGGTTTTTTGAGTACAAATTCTTTACGACTGAGCGCATAAGCAAGCATACAAGTACAAAAAACACTCAGAATTGTCTGAAGAATTGTTCTTGTCACAGAGATTTTGAATGCATCAAAAATCTGTCCTGTAGTGAACAAGGCTTTATAATTCTGCCAGGTAAAAACTCTCGGCCAAAGTGTTATTCCACCCCTTAGTGCATCAAGCCCGTCATTGAATGATATTGCGATTGTATTCCAGAATGGATATACAGTAACTATAACCAAAAAAGCCAGAACAATAAAATTAATGATATAAAAGAGCGCATCAAAAAATTGAGTACGCCTTTTAGCAGCTGCATAATTTGTTTGTTTTGTCATCATATCAACCTTTCCTCACCGGCATTCTTAGCAAACCAGTTTGCCAAGAGCAAAAGAAGAATATTTACCACATTCTTGAAAATACCTGCTGCTGTAGCAAGAGCAAAGTTAAACAGCTTGAATCCGTATTTAAGAACATAAATATCAATTGTTGTAGAAACATCCTGAATCATACCGTTCTGCAGGAAGAAAGGCATTTCAAAGTTAGCATCAAGGATATGACCGGCAGACATAATCATCATGATGATAATAGTAGGCTTGATTCCAGGAAGAGTAATATGCCAGATTTTGCGCATACGACCGCAACCATCAATTTCGGCAGCCTCATACAAACACGGATCTATGGCTGTCATTGCACCAAGATAAACAATTGTGTTCCAACCGACTTCCTTCCAAACATAGGTCCATCCTATGATGTGCCAGAAATACTTTTGTTCGGAGAGCCATTTTACCGGCTCATCAACAAAACCGAAAAATAGCAGAACGTTATTCAATATACCGTCTTCTACAGAAAGGACATTAGCTACCAAACTGGTAACGATAACCCATGAAAGGAAGTGCGGTAAATAAGATACCGTCTGAACAAAACGTTTTATACTTATATGTCTTACTTCATTCAAAAGAATGGCAATTGTAATCGCTGTAATGTAGCCCAGAGCCGTACTTATAAGGCTCATACCTACAGTATTTCGTAATGATAGGAAAAACTCAGGTGAGTGAAAAAGCTCTCCAAACCATTTAAATCCTACCCATGTCTGCTTGAAAAAACTTTTTGCAGGCTTATAGTTCTGAAAAGCCATAGTCCATCCCCAGAGAGGAATGTACCGGAATAAAATCGTATATAGAACAAAAGGCAGCGACATAAAGACCAAAGCCTTCTGTTTTATAACCATCTGCCAGAATGTTTTTTTCTGATTTAACTGAGTAACTGCAACAGCATCAGATTTTTTATTTTTCATAAAAAACACCTAAAAAGAGAGATTAAAAAAGTCCACAGAAAAATCCGTGGACTTTTTTCAGACAGAGGAATGCAGCTTTTGGATAAAAGCCTCATTCCTCCTTTAAGTAAGCATGACGTGAAAGTCAATACTTATTTCTGAAAACCACCAAATGCTTCTACACGAGCATCGAGCTCTTTCTGCATAAACTTGTTGTAAACATCTGTAAGCGGTTTCATCTGCTTAACATACTCATCCCAAGTTTTATCGAAATCAGCCGGTTTGCCCATGATCATCATAGGAAGATATTTTCTCTGGAGTGTTTCAAAACCAGTCATAGCAACTGCGGCGTCATGTTCAAGACCATCATTTTCAGGTGACGGGTTGCACTGCCACATTGGATACCAACCAGCATTCTTTGGTGGGTTTTTGTCTACCAATTCTGCATAAGAACCAACACCATAAGCTTTCCAAACTTCTTTATCAATTTCTTTTGCTGCAAGTTCATATTCCCATGGAAGATCATCCATGCTGTTTGTGTAACCACTTGGCATTGTTCCTTCCATCTTAGGTGCTTCCCATGTAAACAGAAGAGCTCTGTTGTGCAAGATCCAATTAGGATCTTTCTGCTGCAGGCGCTGTGCTTCTGTTCTTGAAGGACGACCCTGTGCATCTTTCTGCCAATCTTCGCCTTCAAATCCCCAGTAAAGTATTTTCTGGTTTTCTTCTTTAATTATTTCATCCAAGAATTTAAGAATCTGGATTGCTTTCTTTTCACCACAGTTTACAGTAATACCATAACCCCTCTGAAGATTAGGAAGCGCCTGATCGCGGTACCAAGGTTTAATTGACTTGTCAAATGTAAGTGGCAGTGGAGCATATGTTCTTTCATCTTTTCCTGCTGTCCAGAGAGCCTGTTCCGGTTCACCCATGAACTGCCATCCCTGAATAAACATACCAAGAACACGACCCTGTGCAATCTTTGCATAGTACTGGTCACGGTTGTCTGTGAAAGAAGCAGGATCAATCAAGCCTCTCTGGAAGTAACCGTTGGCAAGTTTAAACCATCTCTTTGCATTTTCATCAGCAAAGTTGTCGGTGTAGATGTATTTATTCTTGTTTTTGGGATCCTGTGTAACGTGTCCGTTACCATCGTTTGGATAACCTGCGAGGAAGTTCGGCGGATTCCAAAGGTCAAATGCTTCCCAGTCAGCTGTGATGATTGAGAATGGAATTGTAGGCATACCATCGATTGTAGGATGTTTTTTTGCATATTTTTCGAGCAAATCAAAATATTCATCAACAGTTGTGATTTTTGGATAACCGAATTCTTTAAGAACGGCTTTCTGAATCCACCAACCGTTCTGGTTGTAATATGTATCAGATGGAATACCGTCATATACACCATAGTTAGGCAGAGAATAGATGTGTTCTGCAATAATCTTACCGTTTGCATCTTTTTCAGAATCCTGATAAACCATCTTTTTCCATACAGAAGAATAGTGCTTCTTAAGATTTGGACAGTATTTTTCCAATAAAGGCTTAAGATCGATAAGGCATCCTGCACCCTGGAATTTTTCTGAGTCAACTTCTACCATATCAGGAAGGTCGCCGGAAGCGATAAGAACACCGATTTTCTGATCTTTGTCACCAACCAGAATATCCCATGTGAATGTTACACCGAATTTTTCTTCAATCCATTTGTAAGCCTTGTTGTCTGCCGGTGGCTGTTGTCTCTGCTGAATCGTGAATACGGAAATATCCATCGCTTCCTTTCCACCCTTAGCAAAAACCATACCAAAAGCGAGAACAAGCATTACGAGAACAAGTAATGTTTTTTTCATTTTTAATCCTCCATTTTGTCTATTACATTCATAATGTAACTTAAATTAGTGTGCATCACGACAAGTAATAAAAAAATAGGGAATTTTACTTAACACATACTTAAAAAAATAATAATCAGTTCTTGGTTTTAGGAGCGGCAGAATCGTCTTTTTCCATCCATTCCACATGCACCATACGCTGCTCAATGTTCTCTATGCGCCATACATTGGGGCAGTTTTCTTTATGTACAATAATACCACGACCTCTTGATACATAACCTACTACGGAGTCACCGTATAAGGGGTTGCAGCAACGGGCGAAAGAAACCATAAAATTGGATGTATCGCCGATACGGATTCGCGGTATAATATGAGGGGCACTTTCCGGTAATTCACCGTTATTAAGTGAGCGTAAATACTGCTCTTTTGTTTGTCCTCGATGTACACCGGAAGAGTTCAGGCGAGTATCTTCAGTTGTTTCAGGTTTGTTGGATTTTACAAAAGCAGAACCATTTTCGGCAAGCCACGAACGGATTTTTGCGCGTGCTTTTGAAGTTTTTACCTGTTCAAGCTGATTAACAGTCGGACGTGCTGACTGACTTGTAATAATCTCGATGACCTGCGTGTTTTTGAGCGGCATTGAAAGAGGAATTATAACACCATCAGCTTTTGCCGCGGAAATCTTTTGTCCTACAGAAGAATGAACAGCATAAGCAAAATCAATGGCACACGCCCCTGCAGGGAGTTCTATTACGTCGCCTTTCGGTGTAAAGACAAATACGGATGTTCCTAAAAGCTCTTCTTTTATTTTTTTGAAAAACTCATTACGAGCCTGTTCATTTTCAGTACCGGAAACAAGATCTTTACCCAGTTCCTTCATCTGATTGACTACAGGCAGATTTTTTTCGGTCACAGAATCTCGGTTTGTACCCTTTTTGTAGAGCCAATGACTTGCGACTCCGTTTTCTGCGGTTTCGTGCATGGCATAAGTACGAATCTGAATCTCAAGCGGTCGTCCGGCACACATGACTGTCGTATGCAGCGACTGATAACCGTTGGGCTTGGGTTTTGCGATATAATCCTTAAAGCGTCCGTCAACGGGTTTCCACAATGTATGAACAATTCCTATGATTGTATAACACTCAACAGTATTGCGGCACAAAATTCTCATGGCAAGAAGATCGTAAATTTCATCAGGACCTTTATTGCGCTTTCGCATTTTTTGGTAAATTGAATAAAAATGCTTGGCTCTCGCATACACACTGACATTAATACCGGCTTGAGCAGCATTTGTTGTAATTTCATCAACAGCTTTCTGAAGATATACGGAACGCTCGTCTTTTTTTTGCGCAACAATGCTTTTTATTTGGGCGAAAACCTCTGGATTGGAATATTTTAAACTTAAATCTTCAAGTTCATCTTTTATGGAAGAAATACCTAGTCTATTGGCAATAGGAGCCCATATTCCTATGGCTTCCTGAACAGTTTTTTTCTGCTTTTCAGGATCTACACCCTTCAGATTACGCATTCTGTCCAGCTTGTCAGCCAGTTTTATCATTATTACACGAATGTCATCTATAAGAGCAAAAATCATCTTACGAACAGATTCCGTTCTCTGACGACTGTCGCACTTCATGGTAAGACGACTTATTTTTGCCGTTTCATCCAAGAGATTTAATACCGAACTGCCGAATAATGAAGAAATCTGCTCCTTTTGAGCTGCATCATAACCACCGTCATGCAAAAGTCCGGCAATTATTGTGTCTTCATCCATATTCAGCTGAGAAAGTATTTCGGCAACACGTTCCCTGTGTCCTGCATAGTCATCTTCGCTTGTCAAAGAAGGATGCGTTTTTGAGAATTCTATAGCTGCAAGAATTCGGGGAGTGTTGTTCATACTTTTTCAGCAATTGTAAGCCGCTGCTGTCCTCCAAGATCGGTGTATGTCAGGATATTTACAAAACCTCGTTTTTTTAACAGATTTCGTGTTTCATCCGCATTGTATTCACCGGTTTCAACAAGCAGTATACCGTTTTTTGCAAGAGCATTCCAGACCTGAGGAATCATTTGTCTGATTAGTTTCAAGCCGTCTTCTCCACCATCAAGTGCAAGTTCCGGTTCATTCCGTCCGTCCTGGAGCAGCTCACTTACTATTTTTGACGGTACATAAGGAGGATTTGACATAATCAAATCAAACTGCAGCCCTGTCCGTAAAATGGGCTCAAGCAAATCACCCTTAAGAAAGTTAATTTTATATCCGCTGCCTAAAATTGAATCAGCATTTTTCTTTGCAACAGATAATGCTTTATCAGAAATATCTGTAGCAAAAAATTGTATATCATATTCTTCTGCCGGCAGAAAATGTATAAGCTCAGAATAAACAGAAACAGCAATACAACCGCTACCGGTACATACATCTGCAATACAAAGTTCTTTTTTTTCTTTTTTTTGTTTGAGAATCTGAACAGCTTTTTCAACAAGTATTTCGGTATCGGGTTTAGGAATAAGAACGGAATGGTTTACATAAAAATCATGTTTCCAGAATGCTTTTTGCTCCGTAATGTATGCAACCGGTTCACCCTTCAGGCGGCGTTCTATAAATTCTTTAAAGGTATTAGCCTTTAACTCAGGAACTACATCAGAATCATGGACAAAAAGGTTGTTTTTGGATGTTTCAAGCGCAAAGGCTAAAAGAAGCATTGAATCCAAAGAGGGAGAAGCTGTTGCAGATTCGGAGAGGCGTTTTGTTCCCCAGTTGCGCCAAAAGCCAACTGTACCGGAATTATTAATACCTTCATTCATGTACAATAAATTGTAATCAATTACCGCTGCTTTTCAGCTGCTCTTCTTTTGCATAAATGCAGAGTGCGTCTATAAGTTCATCAAGGTATCCCTGCATTATCTGATCAAGCTTGTATAATGTAAGATTTATGCGGTGATCTGTAAGTCTGTTCTGAGGAAAGTTGTAGGTACGGATTCTTTCACTACGATCACCGGAACCTACCATACTCTTGCGTTCAGCGGCACGGGCTGCGTTCTTTTTTGATTCTTCCAAATCAAAAAGGCGGGCGCGCAAAACACGCATTGCTTTTTCCTTGTTGCGCAGCTGGCTTTTTTCATCCTGCTGGATTACAACAAGTCCTGTAGGCAGGTGTGTCAAACGTACGGCAGAATCGGTCGTATTAACGCACTGACCGCCGTGTCCACCGGCACGCATAACATCAACACGCAAATCTTCAGGGCGTATTTCAATTTCGGTTTCTTCCGCCTCAGGAAGAACCGCAACAGTTACAGCACTTGTGTGAACTCGTCCCTGACTTTCGGTTTCGGGAACACGCTGAACACGGTGAACACCGCTTTCGTAGCGAAGACTGCCGTATACATACTTGCCGCTTATTGAAAGCGAGATTTCCTTATAGCCGCCGACCTCTGTCTCATTGGCATCCATGACTTCGTATTTCCAGCCTTTCATATCGGCATAGCGTGTATACATACGGAACAAATCTGCGGCAAAAAGAGAAGATTCGTCACCGCCGGTACCACCACGGATTTCCATTATTATGTTTTTTTCTTCAAGAGGATCCGGCGGAATAAGCAACATCTTTATTTTTTCTTCAAGAGGCGGCAGCTGCTCTTCAAGTGAAGCCAATTCTTCCCTTGCCATTTCCTTGAGTTCATGATCCGTTTCGTGCGTAATCATGGCTTTGGAATCTTCTATTCCTTTCAATATTGTTTTATATTCTTCGTATGCTTCCATAACGGAAGTCAGATGAGAATGTTCCCTCATCAAATCCTTATATTTTTTAGGATCTTTGAGCAAATCCGGATCTTGAATTTCTTCGGCTAATTCATTATATCGTATCTGTAACTGTTCAAGTTTCTTAATCATAAGAGAATTATATCAAAAATAAGTATTATGTAAAAGATACAGTTGTATCAGTCCTTAAAATGGCGTTTCATGCACTGAAAGGTTGTATCGCTTATATAGTGCTCAATCCTACATGCATCCTGATATGCTGTAGGTTCATCAACACCGAGTTTTATCAAAATCTGTGAAATAACAACATGGCGTTCGTAAATGCGCTCCGCAATCTCAAGTCCCTGCTTTGTAAGCACAATTCCACCGTCTTCATTTACTGTGACATAACCATTTTCACGGAATTTTTTCATCTGAATGCTTATCGTAGGTTTTGAAAAGCCCATTTTTTTTGTTATGTCAACAGCACGAACCTTAGGCAGCTCTTTTGAAAGTACATAAATTGTTTCAAGATACATTTCACCAGCTTCCTGAATAACCATACCACACCTCTCCGTTTTTTTTACAAATATTTTTTAAAACGCTTTTCTACGTCTTTTATCAACTTATACTCGAATGAATCAACCAATGCAAACCAGGATGCTTCCATTATATCGGCGGAAACTCCGACTGTTATCCAACTGTCATTGCCATCTGAACTTTCAATTAATACTCTAACCTTTGCCGCTGTTGCACTCTTTGAATCAAGGACACGAACCTTATAGTCCGTAAGACGGATTTCACGCACATTCGGATAAAATCGTTCAAGAGCCTTTCTAAGTGCAACATCGAGTGCATGTACAGGTCCGTCACCTTCTCCTGCAGTTATTTCTATCTGATTTTCAACTTCAATTTTAAGCTGTGCAAATGAACATAGAGTACTTTCTACGCATGGTTTTTCACCGATAGTTTTGTAATAGTGCAGTTTGAAAAACGGCTGGTACTTGCCTATCATTTTGCGTACAAGTAACTCAAAACTGCCGTCGGCACCTTCAAACTGATATCCATCATGTTCCAGCTGCTTTACTTGTTTTACAATATCAGCAACTATAGGTGAATTTTTATTTAGAGAAGAATCAAACTTTCGGATTTTTTCTATAATCATTGACCTGCCGGCAACTTCGCTCATAAGGAATACTCTGTCATTACCGACACTTTCGGGCTCAACATGCTCATAAGCCAACGGATTTTTGGTTACTGCGTCAATGTGCATTCCGGCTTTATGTGCAAAAGCGTTCAAACCGACATAAGGCATTCCATTTTCCAAATTAACGTTGGCAATTTCAGCAATTCTGCGAACAACGGAAGTAAGCTGTCTTATTTTGCCATCAGGCAGACATTTAATACCGAGTTTCAATTCCAAATCTGCCATAATTGTAGAAAGATTTGCGTTTCCTGTACGCTCTCCAAATCCCAATAATGTCCCCTGAACCTGTGTTGCACCGCCCTCTACGGCCATCAACGAATTTGCTACTGCCAAGCCGGTATCATTGTGAGTATGGATTCCTATCTGAACAGGATTTTTGTGATTTTTTTCGCACCAGGAATCAAAATATTCCTTAACTTCTTTTACTGCCTGCAAAACCATAAGCGGCATTGTTCCACCTTTGGTATCACATAGAACGAGCGAAGAAGCTCCGTTTTCAACAGCGACTTCAAGTGTTTTCAATGTATAAGTTTTGTTGGAAAACCATGCGTCAAAAAAATGCTCGGAATCAAAATGAACAGTCCTGCCTTCGCTTGTCAAAAACGCTGTTGTTTCACCAATCATTGCAAGGTTCTCTTCCAGAGTTGCTTTTAAAATCTCAGTAACCTGGAAATCCCATGCTTTTCCGAATATAACAACATTTTCTGTATTTGCCGCAAGCAAGCTCTGAACCTGCATATCTTCCTGCGGAGTTATACCTTTTCTCCGAGTAGCCCCAAAAGCAGCAATCTTGGCATGTTCAAGGCTCATTTTCTGTGCATATTGAAAAAATTCCAAATCCTTTGGATTTGAACCAGGATTTCCGGCTTCTATCAAACTGACACCAAGCTCATCCAGAGCTTCGACAATATGGATTTTATCCTGAACAGAAAAACTTATACCTTCACCCTGTGCACCGTCACGAAGTGTAGAATCAAGTATCGTAATACTGTTTGTGTCTTTTTGAGCCATAATAAACCTTTGTATTCCAGCAATTTTTGTATTTATGCACTTTTTCCGTATATTTGTCAAGAAACGTAGATTTGATTAAAAGTTATCGGAAACAACAACACAGTTCTTTCCGTTTTGTTTGCCCCTGTTAAGACAGTTGTCAGCATCAACAAGAACATCGTCGGTGTTTTTAAAGTTTTTGGAAGAACTGATACCAAAGGTCATGGATATTGTAAACTTACGATCCTTATAGGACAATACGTTTTCCGAAATCAAAATTCTCAATGACTCTATGTCTTTAACCACCTGTTCTGAATTTGACGGGAACAGAAAAAGAAATTCCTCTCCGCCCCAACGTCCGACTTTTACATTTGAAGGGATACTATCATGCATTAGTAGTGCCGTAGCATGCAGGGCCTCATCTCCACAGCTGTGGCCATAAGTATCGTTTATACCTTTAAAATCATCAATATCGCATATACAAATTGAGTATTCACTTCCATATTTCTGTTTGTTCTGATGGGCCTGCGCCAAGTGTTCCCAGATACGTCTTCTGTTGATCAGAGTTGTCAGCGAATCATGGTTTGCCGCATACTGCAGAGCTTCCTGCCGGGCAGCAGCCTTTTTGGCAGTTAATATCAACTTGCGTTCGACGGAAGAACAAAGGTATATGAGCAGAACAGTAATTGAAACACATGCTACAACGTTGTGTATGCGGTAAAAAGAAAACGGGAACGGCAGAGTTTCTGCCATATCATGGAAATAATAATACGCCATAAAACCATTCGCGACAACAGTAGGAATTACGGTATACGTATAAAAATGTCTGGGTTTTTCCATATCGTATGCAAGCAAAAATGTTGCCGCTAAAAGTCCCAGCGTAAACAAATCCGTACCGGCAGGATGCCTTGCATGAAAAGTAAAAAAGATCGCATAGAAATCAATTTGAACAACAAGAATGACAAATGAAATATAATGCGGTATTTTTCTGTAGAAAAAAATGTGAATCAGGTGTAGACATGCAGAAATAATGCTGTACCAGACAAACAAGTCGTCATTATAATAGCGGAAATAAAAAACAGATACTACATGAAGAATAAAACTAAACAGAAGAATAACGCTTACATCGCAAAAGAAAAATTTCCGCAAATTTTCTTTTAATGAAACATTCACAAAAGACTCCTAAAAGTATATTTTACTCCTGTTTGTTGAAAATCGCAAATAAAAAAAGCAGAATTATAGAATCCTATAAAATTACTGTGCATCAAGCTGTTTAAACAAAAGCCTTGCTTTAGCGTGTCCTGGATTTAATGAAAGTGCATAGGTGAGACACATTAAAGCATCTTTTTCGGCCTTTTTTGCAACATATATATTAGCTAGCCTAAACTGAATTTCGGCTTTAGTATTCGTGTCTGCAGTAAGTTTTGAAGCTTTGAGCAAAAGTTCCTCTGCTTTGAGCATATCCGTATTTGCGTAGTAAATCGCTGCACTGTTCATAAGAGATGGAACAGTTATATTTCCGGCAGCAAACATGTGGTTGTACAAAACAGAAGCCGTTTCATATGATTCCTTGAGTTCTGAGGCGGAAAGCGTTTTGAAAAATGCCGCATATTCACATTCACGAGGAGTCATTTTATCCTTCAGTTCAACATAATCTACCGAACCGTATTTCTCATTAAGATTGACCAGAAAAATTCCTTCCGCCTCTGAAAAACGGTTTTGCATACACAAAAGCCATATTGCATATTCTTTTAAAGCCTGGTTTTCAGGATATTTTTCCATAAGAAGCCATATATCTACCAGCTTTTCATCGTTATTTCTGTTTGAATTTTCCCACTCAAGCTTTGCACGTTCAACAAGCAGTAAGGGATTATCGGTTTTTTCAAGCTGTGAACTCATTCTGGAAACAGCATCCGCAACGGGCACAATTTCCATGTCGGAATCTTTTTCCATTTTCAAGGTTTTTAATCCAGTACGCCTTAATGCTTCTGTAAGGCGGTCATCCTGCTCTGGATGATTCGAAAAATACGCATAATCACCGTAAGCTACCAGTCCCGGCACATATTCAGGGAAAAATGTAACAAGCTTTATTGCATTTTCGCCCCATAGTCTGTTCATTTCGTTCTTTTTTGCATATAGACACAAATTGTAAAGCGGAACAGGTGAGAATTTTTCATCATGAATAAGGGCATTAGACCACAAGGTATAGGCGGCTTTCTGTTCATCTAAAAAAAGAGCTGCATCTGCTCTTAACAGCATTATCTCGGCAGAATCCTCCAATGCTGACAAATCTATGTAAGATTGTGTAAAATCACCGGCATCATAGGCAACTGCTGCCCAAAATTTGCGGTCATTAAATGGGACTGTCTCGGGATGTAACTTGTATGCTTCCTGTATATGGCCTTCGTGAGCTTCAATTACCGCTGCATTTCGCAGGAAAGTTCCATTATGCGTTACTTTTGCAGCATCTATAAATGTTGTTACAAACTCCGGCTTGAAATAATCCTGTTCCAGACCGGCAATTCGGAATTTTATCTCTGTAAGAATTGAACCGTATAAAGTACCTTCCAAGGGCAAAGCAATTTTTTCAGCTTCTGAGAGCTTATTCTTTTGAATCAAACAATGTGCATATACTGCCCGTAATTCTAATAAATCACTGTGGTTGTAATAAGCTTTTTTTATGAGTTTTTCCGCTTCGTCCTTTCTGCCGATTTTCATGTATCTTTTATACAAAGCAAGCCATTCTTCGACAGATGATGCATTCTTTGAAAGTTTTTTAAGCATAGCGGCTGCTTGTTTCATCTGACCGGCTACAATATATGTGTCTATCTGATCCATGCTTCCGGCAAATGAATATGCAACTGATTCCTGTTTACAGGAATAAAATATTGATACAATAAAGACCACAAAAACGACTAAAAGAAGCTTTTTCATCATGATTCAGATCTGTAAGCGTTTTTTACGCTGTCTAAAACTCCATTTATAAATTTGAATGAATCGTCAGAACCGAATTCCTTTGAAATATCAATAGCCTCATCTATTATTATGGATGCAGGCATATCCTTTTGATACAACAGAGGATATACACTAAGCCGTAAAACAGCCAAATCTACTTTGCTTATACGTTCAAAACTCCACTTTGCGGTTAAATGCTTTTTTATGACGGAATCAATTTCTTCAATGTTTTCAATAGTTCCGGAAATCAACAGCTTTGTAAAAAGCAGATTATCAGCTCCCATTCTGTCAAGCACAGCACTGTCAACCCAGGAAAATTCCAAAAGTTCTTCCAGTGGAACGGCATTTACATCCCATGAATACAATGCCTGAAAAGCAATTATTCTACTTTTGCGTCTTGCCACAACAACTCCTACAAAAAAAATCCGTACTGATTATACAGAACCAGTACGGTTTTTACAAGTTGCAATTATGCTACTGTCCAAAAATATTACCAGGTTAAAAGCTTTTGCAGAGCATCATCTTTCTTTTCAATCTTAAAGTTCTTTGAATCAGCTCTTAATGATTTTGTCAAATCGCTTACACCTGCAGCAAGAATCTGTGACTGCTTTTGGTTTTTGAGATTCTCTTTGATGTATTCATATACGGTTACAGAAGTTCCCGGCTGTACAACATCACTCAAGCCAAGCATTTTCGCATTGTGCTTTTCAAGAATCTGCCAAAACTGAAAGTCTGTGTCTGTTTCTGTTACTTCAGAAATAAAACCCTTGTCCTTTTTGAACATTTCAAGCAAATCGTTATAATTCATACCAAGCTGTGCAGCAGCTGTAGCATTTTTTGCTACATAAAAATCACCTGCATCATAGCCTGATCCAGAACCCTGCTTAATTTTTTCAGAAGTTGTTTTCTTTGCCTTCAAATCACTGTTAAGTGTAGTTGCACGTGTTTTTGCAGCAGATGGATCACCTGATTTTTTTGCGATAACAAGAAGCATTTTCAGAGTATCGCTCTGAACAAAAGATGTTCTGTTAATTTCATAAAAATTCCGAACTTCATCGTCAGAAACTGTTACTGCATTAACTTCTTTTTCCTTAAGACTGAGGATGTACTGATTTGCAACCATCTGTTCCTTAAGGTATTTTTTATATTCGGCAACAGTCATTCCTGTCTGTTCTTTCATAAAGACTTCATAAGTCTTTCCCATTTCAGCCTTTATCATTTCTGCAAATTCGTTCTCAGTTACCTGTCTGCCTACCATCTGAGCCAAAGAATTCAAATAGTATTCATTTACCTGAGCATCTGTCAGAGTAATTCCAGCTTTTGCAGCAGATTGAACAACCAGTTTTTCATCAATCATCGCATTGAGAATTTCTTTTTTTTGTTCAAATGTCAAAGTTGTTCCTGTCTGTCGCTGATACAAATCAACCCTGCTTTTTAACTGTCCCAGAGTTATAGTTTCTGATTTATTGATTTTTACAGTTGCTAAAGGTTGAAGATTATTCTGAGCAAAAAGAGAAAATGCACAGACAAACAAAATAATCGTTGTTACAAAAATTTTTTTCATTTTAACCTCTTTAATTAAACCAAACTCAGTTTAACATGAAAATAATAACCAGTATCAATTAAACAATACCGTCCAAAAAAAGTTACAAAAATTCTGCAACTTTTATTCCAACACAGCCTTAATACGACGGACACCCGCAGACGAAGACTGTTCCTTCTTAATTACAAATTTGCCAAGAACCCCTGTATTTGTTACATGCGGTCCGCCACATACTTCCTTTGAAAAATCACCAATAGTGTAAACTTTTACATTATTCTCGTATTTTTCGCCGAAAAGAGCTGTAGCTCCACTTTTCTTAGCATCTTCCAAATTCATAATCTCCATTGTTACAGGAAGGTTACGCGAAATTTGCTCATTGACAAGATTTTCAACCTTCTTTATCTCTTCCGGGGTCATCGGAGCCGGATGAGAAAAGTCAAAACGCATCCTTTCATTTGTAATATTTGAACCTTTCTGTGCGACATGATCTCCAAGAACACGTTTCAAAGCAGCCTGTAACAAGTGGGTTGCAGTATGATACTTTATTGTCATTTCCGACTGTTCTGCAAGACCGCCTTTTGCCTTTCCCGCTTCGGCTGTTCTTGAAAGTTCCTGATGTTTTTTCTCGGCTTCCTTAAAACCGACCTTGTCAACTGTAAAACCATTTTCGGCGGCAAGCTCTTCTGTAATTTCAATAGGAAAGCCGAATGTGTCATACAGTCGGAAAGCAACACGTCCAGGAATTTCTTTTTTAGGATTCTTTGCCAAATTAGGCAGAAGTTTTTCGAATTCTGCTTCACCTTTGCGAAGAGTCTGACCAAACTTATTTTCTTCGGCTGTAAGTTCCTGCTTTATCTTTTCCGCATTCTGCTCAAGTTCAGGATATGCGTTTTTGAAATTTTCAATAACCGAAACAGAAAGATCCGCGAGGAACGTATTTTCGATACCGAGTTTTCTTCCATGACGTACAGCACGACGGATCAAACGGCGCAAAACATAGCCCGCACCGACATTTGACGGCGAAACACCTTTTGGATCTCCTATAATGAACACAGATGCTCTTGCATGATCGGCAATAATACGGACACTTTTATCCTTTTCTGCATCAGAACCGTATGTATAACCTGCAAGTTTTTCAATCGTTTTAATTATAGGCTGAAAAACTTCTGTTAAATAAACACTTGTCTTTCCCTGAAGGATACAGTTGGTTCTTTCGAGCCCCATTCCGGTATCCACATTTTGTTTTGGAAGTTTTACCAATGTTTTTTCGTCAACACGATTGTATTCCATAAAAACATTGTTCCAAATTTCAAGCCAGTTATCTTTATCAGTACCTTTATTTGAACCAACAGGAGGCAAGCCTTCGCCTACCCAGTAAAATATTTCTGTATCAGGACCGCACGGACCTGTTGGACCGGCTGCCCACCAGTTGTCACTTGCAGGTAAATAGGCAATTTTATCTTCCGGCATTCCGTTTGCTTTCCAATAACCGGCAGATTCCTCATCACGGGGGGCGTTTTCATCACCTGCAAAAACCGTTACCGAAATTTTAGCAGGATCCAGTGCAAGCCATTTTTTGCTTGTCAAGAATTCATAGCTGTATGCAATCGATTCTTTCTTGAAATAATCACCAAGAGACCAGTTTCCAAGCATTTCAAAACAGGTAAGATGACTCGGATCACCGACTTCGTCAATATCACCGGTTCTGATACACTTTTGGTAATCAGTCAGTCTTTTTCCTGCAGGATGCGGCTCACCCAGCAAAAAAGGAACCAAAGGATGCATTCCTGCCGTTGTAAAAAGCACGGAAGGATCATTTTCCGGTATAAGAGACCGTCCGGAAATTTCCACATGATCTTTACTTTTGAAAAATTCAATATACTTTGAACGTAATTCATTTGCTGTCATAGAACACATTTTATGGGAATGAGAGATTGAGTGTCAATATACCAAGACGGGTAAACAATCCGGATACAGAGGAGTAAGCCCAAAATCTCGACACAGGTGCAAAAAACTGATATAGTAAAAGCGATGAGAAAGTTTGTCATTTCAGTATTTGCTGCTGTTATAGTTTTTCTACTTGTTTTTTCATTAATAATGCGTACAAAAAAACCGGTGGAAAAAGAAATTGTAAAATCCGTTACAGTAAGACCGGTTACCAATATTGAACAGCAGGAAGAAGAAACTGTCGCAGTTTCCGAAAAAAATGCAGATATAACAACAACTCTCATTACTCTGCAACCGAACGAAATTCTTCTCAATATTATTGCAACGGATATTAACGGTGATACACTGGATGATCAGATTATCAGCGTAAAACGCTCCGGTGTCGCATCCGTCATTCTTATCACAGGCATATACAACTCCGACAAAGCCGAATACCAGCGGGTTTCAGAAATAGAAACAGGAGTAACACAGGCAAATACCTTTTCCTTTTCAGTTACAGACTTAATCGGCGACCATTCCAATGTTCTTGTGTTTACAGGAATGAATAACAACGGAGAATCAATTCTCAAAGCATACAAACCTTCATCGTTTTTGCGTTTTAAATTCAACTATGATTTGATAGCAGACCTTAAAACAGACGGCAATATTTTTATCCAACAGTCAGATCGGAGTGACGCGTACTCAATGTTCAAAACACAGGGAGAAAGCTACCCGATATGGGTCTACAGTTCGGATACAAGCCGCAGTACAGAATCATTGGATCAGATTCAGACCATGTGGAATTGGTCTTTCGCCGACAAAAAATATGTGGTTGTCTCGGAAACAAGGGTAAGCGGTAAAAAAATTGCAGCTAATGAATTAAACCGAATTCTTGACGGAACTGCAGAAACTTTTGAAAATTTTCTGTCCGGACTGTGGTACAAAACACCTTCATCGGGGAACAACCTGCGTTACATATTTTTTAATACAGAAGACAAAGAAATAATCCTTTCTTTCGACACCACCCAGGAACTTTACGGCTGGACTGCAAGTTCTCTGACAAAAAACGGTATTCATATAACTTCAATGAGTAAGTCCATAAACAATCTTATTCGTCAGTTCAACATTACATTGAACGGCCTTGATGAAATAAAGCTGCGTGTAAATGATGACGTAAAAATGTATATAAAGGAAGAAACTTTGTGGGATGGCACTTACAGAAAAATTTCTTTAAAAGCAAGTTCATACAAACAACAGACTGATTCCCGGTTGCTGAATAAAATTGAAAGCGAGAGCCAAATCTGGACAACACCAGACAATATGTCGGTGACCATAAAGAAGTCGCAATTTTTTATAACAAATGATGAAAGAAACAGTTCAGGGATAATAACAGAGACAATGATAAACAATGAAACTCTTTTGGAATTCCGAACTCTCAAAGGCGAATCAATGCTAAAAGGACATTACAAACCTGAACTTGAAATGACGGATACAGATGACAGTACAAAAGAAACGCTTTTGCTCTATCCAGTTAATATAAGCATAAAAGGTTTTTCACTCACAGGAGAAGCACCTGTCCGTTTTGAAAGAACCATACAAAAATAAACGGCACCAGACGTCTTGCAAAAACTACAACACATTCTGATGCCGATTTCTTTTCAAGAATTCTAACGAATATCTTCTATTTTAATATCCAATTCTTTATATATCGCTTTTACAGAATCCATATCAAGATCCGCAATTCGGCATGTTACACGCCGTTTGGAAACATCATCTCCTTCAGAAGTAACAAGTGAAATAATATTTCCGTTTTTATCAGCGATAGCTTTTGTCAGTACAGCGAGCTGTCCAGGTTTTTCATCAAGGCTGAATGTAACACGGATTCCAAGATGTCTTGCCCCGAAAAGATCTACAAAAGTTCTGAACAAATCACTCTCGGTTATTATGCCGACAAGAAGTTTGCCCTTCATTACCGGCAGACACCCTATGTTATTATCAGCCATTATTCTTGCAGCTTCTTCAATGGTTTCAGTTTCTTGAACAGAAATAACATTCTTGTTCATTATATTTACAACCTTAAGCTTTGAAAGCAAATAGCTGATTTCATACATATCAAGGGTTGTCGCAGCACTGGGTCCTGCATTCAGAAGTTCTTTCTGCGTTACAATTCCGACAAGCTCATTGTTTTTATTAAGAACAGGGAGTTTTTGTATTTTTTCCCTTGTCATCAAAGCCTTTGCATCATTAACTGATAAATCAGGAGTAACAAAAACAGGGTTTTTGGTCATAATTCCGGCAATAATCATACATACCTCCGTTGTAATTAATTATAACACTAAAAACGAAGAAAACAACTAATTTTTTTATCCGCCCAAATATGCTTTCTTTACGGAATCATCCTCAAGCAAATCTTTTGCGTTTCCTGTCTTTGATATTACCCCTGTTTCCAGAACATATGCCCTGTCAGCAACAGCAAGAGCCTTGAACGCATTCTGCTCTACCAACAGGATTGTTGTACCGCTTTCATTGATCTTTTTGATAATTGAAAAAATTTCATCAACCAGAATAGGGGCAAGTCCCATAGACGGCTCATCCAAAAGGAGAAGACGCGGCTTTGACATCAGTGCACGCCCGATTGCAAGCATCTGCTGTTCACCACCAGAAAGAGTTCCGGCAACCTGTCTGATGCGCTCTTTTAAACGCGGAAAATTTTCAAAAACAAGATCGATATCGTCTTTTATTCCCTTTTTGTCAGTACGTGTAAAAGCTCCCATCTCCAGATTTTCCTTTACAGTAAGATTTGCAAAAATACGTCTACCTTCAGGGACTTGAATTAAACCTTTTTTTACGATTGTATCAGGCTGAAGAGATGTAATATCTTCGTCCTCAAATACAACCTTTCCGTCTGTTTTCTTTATTATATTTGAAAGAGCATGAAGAGTCGTGGTCTTTCCTGCACCGTTTGAACCTATTAAAGAAATAATTTCTCCCTCATTAACTTCAAAAGAGATCCCGCGCAAGGCTTTTATTGCGCCATAGTGTACCACAAGATTTTCAACCTTAAGCATCAATTACAGCCTCCTCACCCAAATAAGCTTTTATAACAGCAGGGTCCTTTTGAATTTCAGCTGGTAAACCCGCCGCAATAATTCTTCCATAATCAAGAACAATAAGACGTTCACAGATTCCCATTACCAAGTGCATATCATGCTCAATAAGAAGAATGGTCAGATTAAATTCCTTTCTTATAAATGAAATAAGTTTCATAAGTTCATCAGTTTCCTGTGGATTCATGCCGGCAGCAGGTTCATCCAGAAGAAGTAAAGTCGGATTTGAAGCCAAAGCACGTACAATTTCAAGCTTACGCTGTTCACCGTACGGCAGATTCTTTGCAAGCTCTTTTTTCTTATCTGCTATGTTGAATATTGCCAAAAGCTGTTCTGTTTTTTCCGTCATAAATTGCTCATCTTTACGGAAACGAGGAGTTCGCAAAAGTACGTCTAAAGGATTTACTTTCCTTTGAGAATGAAGCGCGATACGAACGTTGTCTTCCACAGAAAGATTGTTAAAAAGCCTGATATTCTGGAATGTTCTTGAAATACCAATTTTATTGAGCTGATACGGTTGCATTTTACCGACCATATGGACAGCACCTTTTTTGTCCCAAAAAGTAATATCACCTTCCGTTGGTGTATATATACCGGATAACATATTAAAAACAGTAGTTTTTCCTGCACCATTCGGTCCTATCAAACCGACAAGCTCTCCTTTGTATAACTCGCAGGAAAAATTGGAAACAGCCCGCAAACCTCCAAATATTATTGAAATGTCACTGGCCCTCAGTAGCAGGTTACTTTCAGTTTGCATCAGCTTTCTCCTTTTTTACTGATTTTTGTGTAATTTTTTCCCACAAGCCCACAAAAGAGATTTCCTTAGTTCCAAGCAGTCCCTGCGGTCTGAACAGCATAACAAGTATGAGAATAAGCGGATAAATCAAAAGCCTGTAATCACTCAGGAATCTCAAAAATTCCTGCAGATATGTAAGAATAAAGGCTGCAGATACAGATCCCGTTATAGAGCCCATTCCACCCAGAACGACAAAAATAAGATAATCAATACTGCGGTTGAAAGAAGCCAAATCCGGCTTTACAAACGCAATAAAGGGAGCATACAAAGCACCACCGATGCCGGCAACAAAAGAGGCAATTACAAAACCGGTCATCTTATACTTGAAAACGCCGACACCATTTGAATTAGCAGCTATTTCATCTTCTCTTACTGCCATAATTGCCCGTCCATAAGTTGAACGCATAAAATTCTGAAGAAGAATAATAATCGCAACAAGAGTTCCAATAATGGTCAAAAACGCCAAATCAGGGAAAACTGTAAGCTTTGTAGTAAAACGCATACCGTTTGCGCCACCTGTAATTGACTTTAGATTTACAAAAACTACTCGGATTATTTCACCAAATCCCAGTGTTACAATGGCAAGATAGTCACCGGTGAGTTTCAAAGTCGGGAAACCAATCAAAAATCCGAAAAATGCGGTTATTAAACCTGCAATACAGATGCTCAGAGCAAGAGGACAACCAAGAGATGATGTAAAAAAAATACAGGAATAAGAACCAATTGCCATAAAACCGGCTTGTCCTAAAGAAAGTTGTCCTGTTAAACCACAAACTATGTTTACACTTATGGCAAGGATTGCGTTTATCCCGCCGAGCGTCAAAATTTGTGCAGTATATGCATCGATTATGCTGAATTTTATTAATAGTGCGGGAACAAATACAATAAAAACAACAATTATTCCCAACAAAATAAAGTTTCTGGAATCTTTTTTCATATTTATACCTTAACCCTAATGTTTTTGCCAAGCAAACCGGAAGGTTTTATAAGCAGAATTATTATTAATATTGAAAAAGAAATTGCATCCGCATACTGGGAATTGATGTATCCCTTGGTCAGTGTTTCTGCAATACCAAGAATAAAACCACCGAGCATTGCACCAGGGACAGAACCGATTCCACCAAGGACAGCTGCAACAAAGGCTTTTAATCCAGGCATTGAACCCATAACAGGATCTATCTGTGGATATGCACTTGCATAAAGTATTCCACCAGCAGCTGCAAGAACAGAGCCCAGTGCAAAAGTAAATGAAATTGTCCTGTTTACTGAAATTCCCATAAGACTTGCAGCTTGCATATCAAACGAAACAGCACGCATTGCTTTTCCGGTTTTGGTATAGTTTATAAGGATTGTGAGGAGAATCATAAGCAGAGCTGAAATGCAAATAACTATAAGCTGTATATATGATATTGAGAAAGTTCCTAATGACAACTTACCTTCTATTACACCTGGGAAAGGACGGGGATTCGGTCCTACGAACGGTAGAACACGCATACCGTTCTGTAAAATCAGAGACACCGCTATAGCCGTAATCAGCGAATTCAACCTGGGCGCATTTCTTAATGGTCTATATGCAAACTTTTCAATTATAATACCAAGAAAACCACACAAAATCATTGATCCGGCAAAAGCAAGCGCCAAAGCCAGATAAGGCATACCCGAAGCAGCCAGTGCCGTAAGGATAAAGTATCCTGCATAGGCTCCTACCATAAGAATATCGCCGTGAGCAAAGTTAATAAGCATTACAATACCATATACCATGGTATATCCTAAAGCAATCAACGCATAAATGCTTCCAAGCGATATTCCGTTGGTCAACTGCTCTAAAAAAATACTGCCAGAACTCACAATTCCCCCAAAAACAAAAAATTTCTATGCATTATACTATGATGTTAAAAAATCGTAAAGATGTCTGTAATTGGCTGGCTGTATCAGCTACAAACCAAGCTTCAGAAAATCAGAAAGGAATTTGATCAAATTCTATGTCATTAGTTTTGATGACATTCTCACAGGAAGAAAGGACAACCGCCCTTTTCAGACAGTTAATAAGTTCCCTCACATTGCCAGGCCATGGGTAATCCAATAATTTGAAAAAGCCCTCAGGTGAAAGGATTTTTCCTGTATTCTTCAAAAAGTGATCTATAAACAGTGGAATATCATCTTTCCTTTCGCGCAAAGGTGGAATTTTAATCCGTAAAACACTAATACGATGAAACAAATCTCTTCTGAACAACCCGCTCGCTATCCGTTCGGTTAAATCGGAATTTGTGGCAAATAGAAAACGAACATTAAATTTTATAGGTTTCGTAGAACCAACTCTGAACATTTCACGTGACTCCGTTAAATGTAAAAGCTGGGTCTGAGATTTGAGAGGGGTTTCACCGATTTCATCAAACAGCAGTGTTCCGCCCTCTGTTTCCTCAATAAAGCCTTTTCTGTCAACAGCATCAGTAAATGCACCTTTTACTGAACCGACAAGTTCACTAAAAAAGACAGGAGTGTCAAAACACGAAAGGTTAAGCGTTCTGAAATTTCTTTCTTTTCTCAAGGAATGTTTGTGAATAAGTTCAGCAAGAAATGATTTTCCTGTTCCGGATTCTCCTTCGAGCAAAATCGGCAAATCAGTTTTTGCATATTCAACGAGTTTCTGCTTAAGCTGACATATTACAGGTGTTTTGCCGATAAAAGCATCAAAAGGCGCAATCGCGGCAACAGATTGAGTATCCCTTTTCAGCAACTTTTCAAGACGGCTTTCAAGTATGCATTGCTTCACAGGATACAGAATATAATCATCAAAACCTGCTTTTATTGCTTGTACAGGGAAATCAGGGAAAAATTCTTTTGACAGTATGGCTGCCGGAATATTGAACCGGTCCTTAATTTGCAAAAGAAAAGAATTATAACCGGCATTTAGATTGACAAAATCAATCAGCAAAAGTCGTACAGCATGAGTTTCAAAAAAGCTTGTTGATTGAAGAATATTAGAAAAAGATTCAACCTGTAATCCACAAATAGTGTCACCAAAAATTTGTATAAGAGAAGCATCTGCAGAAAACAATACAATATATTCGACCATAGTTAGCCCTTGAAAAAAATATTACATATAACAGGCTATTACGGGCAGTACAGATGTCAGGCAGAATCAATAGAATTTAGACTGTTTTGAAGTTATTTTATAAAATAACAATAATATTTTATACCATATATATGGAAAAATAAAAAATATTTTCAACGGATTTTTCACAATTTCCGGGAAAAATTCCAAACCTTTTGCAAAAAGCTTTTCGGAAACATTCTTTTTTCTGTGTGAAAAAACATCCAAAATATCCTTGCGGTATAAAAACATACTGGAAGAAAAGCTGTTCCGTCTTGAATAAACCCATCTGGAACCGCCTTTTATACCGTTGCTAAGCAGAACTAAAGCCGGTGATGCTTTGTAAATAGCAGAAACCACGTCTTTTTCAACCGTTTTGGTGTTATAGCCGGAATGACGACCGACGATTCTAAGTCCTGAAAAAGTTGAATGAATGTTTTGTTCTGCCTGCATAAGGCTTTTTTTATGGTTCCCCAACAAATACAAAGTTTTATAATGCTTATCCAAAACAGAAAGAATAGAAATAATTGCATCAAATGGATTATAGCGGAATGGTACAGGCAGTTTCAAAAATGAAGCTCCTGAAATAATCGATTTTGAAACAGGTAAAACAAGATCCGCATTCTGCAAACAAATCATAAAATCAGAATTAATGCGTGCAAAAAGCAAATCTTTTAACGACAGAAAAACAATCTGTTTTGCTCCGGGTTTTTCGGATAACGCTAAAATCTCCTTTTCCAAGTCATCAGGATTTATAACGTCTACCGGAACTGTAAGCAAACTTATTCTCTGAATTGCCATGTTTCAAACTCCGTCATAATTGTTTGTACCGCTGAAATTCCATAAACAGCGGCGGTTTCTGTTCTAAGGACATTAGTCTCAAAATGGATCGGCAAAAAACCGCTACTTCGTAATGCCTGCATTTCAGAAGGACTTATTCCCCCTTCCGATCCTACTGCAAGTATTATTACATCCGGTTTTCCCCTGAGACTACCATGCAAAGAACGATCTTCCAAACGTGATTCCGTAAGAACAAGCGAAACTGATGAAAAATCATTTTGCATCATTTTTTCTTTATCCAGTAAAACCTTCATTTTTTCCAGCACAATCGTCATTTCTGAAGGAGATTCCAAAAATGTTTCCTGTGGTGATGCTGACTGTTGTCTGGCTTCTTTCACAATACGATTCCAGCGGTCTTTTTTTTCAACCGTTTTTGCCTTTTCATACACAGAACGGTCACTTACAACAGGAAAAATCCTTTCAACGCCGGTTTCCACAGCTTGTCGTATAATTGTATCAAGCTTTGAAGCTTTCGGCATACATTGTAATAACCAAATCCGGCAAAAAGGGATTTTCTTTTCGAGAGTTTGCGCCCTCACCCCTCCTGCTACACCACTGCTACTTTCGTTGCAAACTGCTTTTACCGTATTAGAATCCGTTTTTTTTAACACAAGTGTATTTTTTGCAACAGATTCCACAACAAAATCCGCCAAAACACCGTTATTCATCCGGACAGGAATCAACGATCCAGGCTGAACACGCAAGACCTGCGCCAAATACCTGTAATCTTTTCCTGACAAAGTAACTTGACCGAATTCATTCAGCTCCCTGTCCAATATGAACTGGCGCATTATTTCTTTGCTTCTCCTTCTTGCTCGGCAGCTTTCGCCTCCGCCTGTAATTCACTGATTGTCTTTGTTTTTTTCATCAGCTTCTTAAAATCCTCGTTGCGTAAAATTGACAATGCCTCAACGAGCTGCAAATCATAATCCAGATCACAAATCGGTTGTGTACCGATTCTGTATACTTCATTAGAGATTATCTTCCGTAGAACGCGCAGTTCAAGCGCATAAGTTTTCTGCAATTCCTGCGCATAAGCGGCTATCTGCTGTTTTGTCATGCCAGGATGTTCCGCAACGTAATTTTCAACAACAGAGCTTTCAACAAGCTTCTGATAAGCTTTTTCTTCTTCTTCTGACATCGGAGGAAACAGAACTTCCCTGTCCGGTGGAATACCAACCTTATCAATGTTAGAATCACTGGGCGTATAATAGCGCGCGGTGGTAAGCTTTAAGCCGTCATTGTTAAGATTGAGGGGAACAACCTGCTGGACGGAACCTTTCCCGTATGTCTTTTCACCTACAAGATATGCAAGATGATGGTCTTTCAGCGCACCCGACAAAATTTCAGAAGCGCTTGCTGAACCTTTATTTATCAAAACAACGATCGGAATATCCGCAGGAATAGTAGTCTTTGACTTTTTAGCGCTGAATACAACGGTGTCTTCCTTGTATCTGCCGCGTGTTGAAACAATTACACCTTCGCTGATAAATTTGTCCGCAACCTGCGCCGCGCTGTTAATCAAGCCGCCGGGATTATTTCGCAAATCAATAAGCAGGTATTTGTAACCGGCTTCAGTAAAAGAATCGAGAGCCTGTTGAACCCTTTCCGGTGTCTGGGGTGTAAACTCAATAATCCTTATGTAACCCGTATCAGAACCAATCATTCCGTATTTTACGGTCGGAACTTCAATAACTTCTCTTATCATTGAAACAGTAAACTCGATATTTTTTCCGCGTCTTACGGTTACCGAAACAGGTTTGCCTACTTCACCGCGCAAAAGCCCTAAAACTTCTTCCATTGTAATGTCAGGAGTTGCAGTTCCATCAATTGAAACAAGGAGGTCACCTGCCTGAATTCCGGCACGCCAACCAGGTGTATCTTCTATAGGGGATGCAACTTCAACATAGGCAGGCTTTTCAGGAGTAGATACCACCGGCTTTGAAATCGAGAGTCCTACACCACCAAAATTGCCGTGTGTTGTGTCATTTATTCCGCGCATTTCGGAACTATCAAGATAAACCGTATGAGGATCACCAATAGATTCCATAAGACCGCGCATTGCACCTTCATAAAGCTTTACTGCGTCAAGTTCATCAACATAATTTTGTTCTACAAAAGAGAACACTGAACGCAGCATTTCAGAATACTGCTCTGAACGTACTTTTTTGTTTACAACAGCTTCTGTATTGTCAGAAGTTTTTTCTGTTTCTTCTTTATATCCCTGTGCCCATACAGCAGGAGAAAAAACAGCCAGAAATGCAAAAACTGCACAAATAGTAAAAACAACCGGCCAAAAAGATTTAACGCCGTTTTTCCTAAATAAATTCATAAAGTTATTTTACAAGAAATGAAAAAGAATGTCGATAAAAAACGATTTTCCTACGAAACAAAATGTATGATATAATTTGTATATGAGCGGGCTCGGCTACAACGTATGGTTAAATTATAAAAGGCAAAACAAAGCTTTTTCAGACAAATACAGACAAATCCTTACAAAAGTACTGATTCTTACAAGCAATAAAAAACAGGACCACATTCTTACATCAGCTGAAGAAGAACTAAAATTGGCTTTAGGTACTTTTTCGAACAAACAGATTAAGATTACATATGCTAATACCATTTATGACAAAACAGAAGGACTTGTAATCGGTACATACAATCTGATTCCGGATTCTGTCAGAAAACTAATTCAAATTCATAAAATACCAAAAAATGATGGCTATGTAATAAAAACTGCAAAAAACGGTCAAAAGCAAATCACGGTCATAACAGCCATATCATCAAAAGGCATTCTTTATGGAACTTTTAAATTCATAAGACTTTTGCAACAACAAAAAGAAATATCCTCACTAAACATTTTTTCAGAACCAAAAACATCTTTCAGAATGCTTAATCACTGGGACAATCTTGACGGATCCATAGAACGCGGATATGCAGGTAAATCACTCTGGAAATGGGACGAACTTCCACAAAAAATCAGTTCCCGTTACAAAGCCTACGCAAGAATATGCGCTTCTGTAGGCATAAACGCCTCTGTATTGAACAACGTAAATACACAGCCCGAAATCCTTTCCTGCGAATACTTAACAAAAACAGCTGCAATAGCGGATGTTTTGCGCAGGTATGGAATAACCATTTATCTGTCCGTCAATTTTGCAAGCCCCATACTGTTAGGGAAACTTTCCTCAGCAGATCCTGCTGACAACAACGTAATACAGTGGTGGACTGATAAAATAAAAGAAATTTACGAACTCATTCCCGACTTTGGCGGTTTTTTGATGAAAGCCGATTCAGAGGGACAGCCCGGACCTTTTGCTTATGGCAAAAACCATGCTGAAGGTGCAAACATGTTTGCCCGTATATTGCAAAAATACGGCGGACGCATAATATGGCGTGCTTTTGTATACGGACAGGGCGAAACAGATCGAGCAAAAAAAGCCTATAGTGATTTTCAGCCTTTAGATGGGAAATTTTTGCCTAATGCAATTTTACAAATTAAAAACGGAGCAATAGATTTTCAACCGAGGGAACCGGTTCATCCTCTTTTTGGAGCTATGCCCAATACAAACCTGTTTATGGAATTTCAAATTACTCAGGAATATTTAGGACAGGGCAATCACCTTGTTTATCTTGCCCCAATGTGGAAAGAAATACTGACTTTTGACACCTTTGCAAGCGGTAAGGGCACTACGGTCGGTAAAATACTTGCAGAAAAAGACGGCAGTGGATTTGCGGCTGTCTCCAACACTGGTGATAATGATGATTGGTGCGGTTCACTATTTCATCCAGCAAATCTTTTTGCATACGGAATGCTAGCCTGGGATTATGAAGCAGATACAAACGATATTGCGCGGGAATGGGCAGTCTGCACATGGGGTCACAACGTAAAACTCATAAATGCAATAATGTTTATTCTTACAAATTCCTGGGAAGCCTGTATCAACTATATGACTCCCTTAGGTCTGCATCATATAATGAAATACAACCATCATTACGGACCGGATCCAGCGTGTGACGAAGGTGAGAGAGAAGACTGGAAACCGCGGTACTATCACAGAGCGGATAGTGTCGGTCTTGGTTTTGACCGCACAGAAACAGGCTCAAATGCAATATCACAATATTCGGAACACAATAAAAAACTATTCGGGAACCTTAAAACTTGCCCCGAAAAATACCTGCTGTGGTTCCATCATGTGCCATGGAATTACGTCCTTTCTTCAGGAAGAACGCTCAAAGAAGAACTTGTTTTTTTATATAAAAAAGGAGTTGAACAAGCTGAAGAATTGCGTGATAAATGGATATCCATAAAAAACGAAGTTGATTCAGACTCTTATGAATCGGTTTTGAACAAACTCAATATACAGGTAAAAGATGCCCACGAATGGCAGAATGTATGCGTATCGTATTTTTTGAGCTTTGTAGATAAATAACTTGACAGATTAATAACATCTGTGCGCTACTTTTATTACAAAAAGTAAAGAAAAACAGGAGTGTTTATGATCAATCCATTATTACCGGTTGTAAAAAACCCGATTCTGCCGGGATTTTATCCTGATCCGTCAATTTGCAGGGTTGGTGATGACTTTTATCTAGTAAATTCATCCTTTGCCTATTTTCCTGGCTTACCGGTATTCCACAGCAAAGATTTGGTAAACTGGACACAAATCGCTAATGCCATAAACCGCGAAAACCAGTTGGATTTTACGAACAACAGCATAACACGAGGTCTTTTTGCTCCTACAATACGCTATCACAAAGGGACCTTTTACATAGTCTGCACAATGATAGATAACGGCGGAAACTTTGTGATTACCACAAAAGATCCCTCAAAAGACTGGTCAGACCCAATATGGCTGCCGCAGGCGGAAGGAATAGACCCGTCTTTATTCTTTGATGATGACAAAGTTTGGTATGTCGGAAACAGATGTGTTCCGCCCGACCGTTCTCAATACGATGGTAACTGCGAAATCTGGCTGCAGGAACTGGATTTTTCCGATATTAAACACGGTAAAATAACAATGAAAGGTTCTCCCCTGGCCATCTGGCAGGGCGCACTAAAATTCAGTGTATGGCCGGAAGGACCACATATCTATAAGATAGGGAACTGGTATTACCTCATGATTGCCGAAGGCGGAACTGCAATGGAACACTCGGTTATGATTGCACGTTCCAAGACAATTACAGAAGGTTGGGTCGGCAAAAAAGCAAACCCGATTCTCACACACCGGCATTTGGGCAAAACTGCAGATATTATTAATGTTGGACATGCCGACATGTTTGATGATCCTGACGGGAACTGGTATCTGGTTTGTCTCGGATCACGAACCTGCCTCAATCCACTGACCGAAAAAGCTCCACATAGAAGAACTTGTCCACTAGGAAGAGAAACATTCTTTGCTCCAGTTACATGGGAGGACGAATGGCCTGTTGTATCGCGCGAAACCGGAATACTTGCGAAACAATATTCCATACTATATATCCCCCAAAAAATTAATAACAAGCAAAACCATACTATAAGAGATTTACCCGCAAGGCAAACTTTTGAAAACCAAAAGCTGCCCTTACACTGGCTCACAATACGTAACCAAAAACTGATTTCATTCGACAAAAGTGATGGTACACTTGTTCTCTCATGCAAAGGTGCGCCGCTTTCATCAACGGAGGATGTCTCTTTTGCAGGACGCAGACTGATGGATCACAGCTGGACTCTGTCTGCGTCTATACAATTCAGCCCTAAAACAAAAACAGAAAAAGCAGGCATCGTACTTTTTCAGAACGAAGATTATCATTATCGTTATGAAATAACTTCAAACGGGAAAGAAAGGATTCTACAGATTGTAACGATAATCGGCGGCAAGGAATCTGTATGTTTCAACGAAAAAATTGATGAAAAAGACTTTCCTGCAGAAGTTTTTATTATACTTACAATACAGTCTGTTTCCCAGGTTCTCTCATTCTACATTACAAAAACGGATAATCTTGGTAACCGAAATGCTCTTCTTGCAGAACCTGTCAAAACAAACATTGATTCCAGCTGCCTTTCAACCGAATACTCAGGTAGTTTTGTTGGCACAGTTGCAGGTGTTTTTGCGACAGGCTCAAATTCCGATTCAGTTGCAAGGGTAAAATTCTTTGATTATGTTTCCAATGAAAAGCAGTTTTTTAATGCATTTCCACTTATTGTACGACCACTTACCTCAGGCGAGCATCTTGCACGCCATGCGACACTTACGGACAAACGGAACCGCCTTATACTCAGGGGCAAAGATGCTGCCAAAACCGTTTTTTTAGGTGATTCTCTGACACGTCGATGGGAAGACAATCTTTATATTTGGAATAAATATTTCTCAAAATTCAGTCCTGAAAACTTCGGTATCGGAGGAGAAACTTCTGACCAGCTACTGTGGCGTATTCAAGAAGGGGAATTAGACGGGCTTTTGCCTAAAACACTAGTACTGCTTACAGGTACAAACAATCTGCCATTCTGTTCCAACGGACAAATAATCGGCATTATTAAGGATATTGTTATTCTGTTAAGGCAAAAACTGCCAAAAACAAAAATCGTACTACAAGCACTGTATCCACGGAGCCCAGATAACGAAGAAAAGAATTATCTACCCCGTATTAAAATCATAAATGATGCAATAAAAGCTTTTCCAAAAAAATATGCACCGGATTTGGTTCTTGATTTTACAGAACTTTTGGCAGACGATAAAGGACTTTTAAATAGTTCTTATACTGACGACGGATTGCATTTGAATGCTAACGGCTACAACGTCATTGCACCTAAAATTGCAGAAGTCTTAGTATTTTGAAAGATATCGGTCAATTTCCCACTGGCTGACACGCGTTTTGTACTCGTGCCATTCGATTTCCTTGGCTTCTATGTATTTTTCAAGCACATGCTGACCGAGTGTAGCACAGACGAGTTTGTCCTTTTTAAGCTCAATAAGCGCTTCTTCCAGTGATTCCGGCAGAGAACCGATTTTTAGCCGCTTACGCTGTGCGGGTGTCATTGCGTAGATGTTACCGTCAACGGCAGGTGGCGGCGTAAGGTTGCGCTTTACTCCGTCAAGGCCGGCGGCAATCGTTACAGCCAGTGCAAGGTACGGATTGGCACTTGGGTCAGCGGAACGCAGCTCTATGCGAGTTCCTTTGCCACGTGCGGCAGGCACGCGTATAAGCGGACTGCGGTTTTGTGCAGACCAGGCAATGTAAACAGGTGCCTCAAATTCCGGCACAAGGCGCTTGTATGAATTTACAAGAGGATTTGTAATTGCGGTAATTCCTCTTATGTGTTCCATAACTCCGGCAATAAAGCTGTATGCTTCTTTGCTCAAGCCAAGACTGTCCTTCTCGTCGCAGAAAACGTTTTTACCGTCCTTTGACATTGAAAGATTGAGGTGCATACCGCTGCCCGCAATACCGAATATGGGTTTGGGCATAAAAGTTGCGTGCAAACCGTATTTGTTGGCGATTGTCTTTACAACCAGTTTGAATGTTATTACCCTGTCGGCGGTTGTAAGCGCATCACCGTACTTAAAGTCAATTTCATGTTGTCCGCGCGCACACTCGTGGTGTGAGGCTTCTATCTCAAAACCCATTTTTTCCAAAGTACGCACAATGTCGCGGCGAACATCTTCACCCGGATCCACCGGCCCCATATCAAAATAACCTGCATCATCAAAGGTTTTGAGCGTAGGTTTGCCTTTTTCATCGTTTCTGAACAAAAAGAATTCACATTCCGGTCCCACGTTGAAGCAATAGCCCATTCCGGCTGCTTCTTCCAGAACATTCTTCAGGACTTGCCTTGGAGAACCGTTAAAAGGCGTTCCGTCCGGCTTGTAAACATCACAAATAAGCCTGGCAACAGAATCAGGAGCTTTTCGCCACGGGAACTGAACAAAACTGTCCAAATAGGGGTGAAGTTTCATATCCGATTCTTCAATTCGGACAAATCCTTCTATGGAAGAACCATCGAACATGCACTGATTATCCAACGCTTTTTCAAGCTGGCTTGAGGTAATTGCTACATTTTTAAGGGAACCAAGGATGTCTGTAAACTGAAGTCGTATAAAACGGATTTCATTTTCTTTTACATATTTAAGAATGTCTTCTTTTGTGTAGGTTTGCATAAAACAATATATCCATATTTTGCAGGATTGTGCAATATCATTAAGTATTCTATCATAAGCTTATGAATATTGTTTCAATAAAAGATGTTTCCAAAAATGTAAAAGAAACTCCGCTCTTTACCGGCGTAAGCTTTGGCATTGACGAGGGCGAACGGATCGGTTTTGTAGGTCCTAACGGCTGCGGAAAATCCACGTTTTTACGCCTGCTGCTGAACGAGGAACCAACAGACAGTGGTTCTATAGCCCTCAGCCGTGAGTTAACAGTAGACATCCTTGAACAGCGTCCCGCTTTTGATGCGGACACCACCATAAAAAGCTTTTTGTACGCGGGAAGAGCTCCGCTTTTAAAGCTTGTTGCGGAATATGAGGCATGTCTGCACGAGGTTTCATCATCAAAAACCGAGAACAAAGCTCTTCAACAAAAACTCACAAAACTAACCCAACAGATGGAAGAACAAAACGGATTCGCGCTGGAACACACATACGAGTCACTTCTTTCGGAACTCGGAATGTATGAATGTTTGGATAATCTTATGAGTACACTGTCAGGCGGAATGGTAAAAAAAGCTGCGCTGGCAAGGGTTTTTACATCGCACCCCAAACTGCTTCTGCTTGATGAGCCGACAAACCACCTTGATATTGAAACAATAGAATGGCTGGAAAAAAAGCTTTTATCGTACTCCGGCACATTCATTCTTGTAACGCATGACCGCTGGTTTCTTGATTCGGTATGTAACGTGATGCTGGACATTGACCGCTGTAAAATCAATAAATATGAAGGAAACTTTTCTACATATTTAAGGCGTAAAAAAGAACGTGCCGAAGAAGAGGCCCGCCACGACGCAAGACGCGAAGCAATTCTTACGGTGGAACTTGAATGGCTCAAACGCGGACCTAAAGCGCGCGCACTAAAAGATTCGCACAGAAAAGCACGGATTCAGGCAATGCTTGATGAGCGTCACGCAAAGCAGACACAGATGGAAGAATTTTCAGCCGTAAGCCACAGGCTGGGAGGTAAAGTTCTTAACCTAAAAAATGTTTGCAAAAGCTGGGAAAACGGCAAAAACGTAATAAACCCGTTTTCCTATGAATTTACCAAAGGAGAGCGAATCGGCATCATCGGTCCCAACGGCAGCGGCAAGTCAACGTTCCTCGATATGATTGCAGGCAGAACCCCGGTTTCGTCAGGCGAAGCGGACTGCGGAGTAAACACCGTATTCGGCTACTTTGACCAGACTGCAAAGTTTGTAGACAGGGAACTTACCGTTCTTGAATATATGCGGAACATCGCACGGCACGTAAAACTAAAGGACGGAACAATGTGTTCCATTGAACAGTTTTTGGAAAAATTCCTGTTTCCGCAAGAAATGTTCAATCAAAAGCTTTCATATTTATCAGGCGGAGAATTACGCAGGCTACAACTTATCCAGATTCTTGCGGCAGCACCGAATTTCCTGTTGTTCGATGAACCTACAAACGATTTTGATATTCAGACAATCAGCATACTGGAAGATTTTTTAAAAGACTTTGACGGCTGTATTCTTACAGTTTCACACGACCGGGCCTTTTTGGATTCCGTTACGGATTTTCTTTTTGTTTTTGACGGTAACGGAAACATTTCTTACTTTGCAGGTGGTTATGCCGATTATCGCGCATATTTGACTGAAAAAGAATCAACAGATTCTGCAAAAGAAAAAAAGACGGAGACTGATAGGGATAAAAAAAGTTCCACACCGCAAAAAGAAGAAAAAAAACGACTTACATTTAAAGAAAAGCAGGAATTTGACGGACTTATGGACGTTATTTCTGCACTGGAAGAAGAAAAAGCAGAACTGGAAACCTTTTTTTCAAGTCCGGAAACTGCATCAAGCAGTGCAACGATTGGTGAAAAACAAAAAAGATACGAAACAGTTCTAGGTCTCATACAGGAAAAAACACAAAGATGGGAATATCTGGCAGAGTTTGCAAATTGAATTATTTCCCAATACAATATTTTGTGAATTTTCCACTTGAGTGGTTCTGAATGATGTTCTATACTTATAACTATGAGAAAAACAACTATCATTGCAGGTAAAGACTTTCCTGCAGGCAACACATATTCAAATCTTGCACTTGAAAACGAAAGAGATGTTATAATTACTACAACACCCGGAGTTCAGACAGACACATCAGGTTTAAAAGCGGACTCAATAGCATGGAATCGTTCTTCCCCTATTTCCGCCCGTACCGTAATGATGAAAGCTGACAACAAATATAAAAAGCTGGACGAATTATTGCTTATATTTGACGGACCTTTTTTTGCTGCACAATATGTGTCCAATGATATAGAAGGTTTTTCGCGAACCATTGATGACCTGATACTAGGATACTGCTATCTTGCCTCGGAAGCCGCCGCAAAGTATGAAAAACAAGGTTTTGGCAGACTAGTATTTATACTAAAATATACAGGAACCGGCGCAAACCCGCAAAAATCCGCAACAGATCTGCATCCAGCAAGCATACCACTTGCAGTTGCACAAGATGCATTCATTGCGCTTGCAGAAAACTTTGCAGCTCGTTTCGAAGCCAGCAAGCAAGTTTTTACAACCCTTGTACGTGCAGATGTAAACAATGACAACGAAATTGCAACATGGCTTTTTCCGTTTCTTTCAGAAATCCAGGTAAGAAGAACATCAGGCTGGCTTAAAGTAGGTACAAAACCCGGCGGAGTTTTTTCTTTCCTTAAAAACTGATACAGATGAATAATTTTTTTACGTTTTTTAAGTATTTGACAACCGCTCCTGAGTTAACCTCTGCAACAATGATATTCCGTATTGCGTTCAGTGCCGTTGCAGGCTTTTTCCTCGGTCTCGAGCGGAAACTACACCTGCAAAATGCAGTTTTGAGAACCCATGTACTTATATGCAGTTCTTCGTGCCTTTTGATGATACTTTCCATTTATATACCCCTCGCATACACACCTGACAGAGGAGACCCCGCACGCATTGCCGCACAGATTGTCTCAGGCATCGGCTTTCTTGGTGCAGGTGCCATTATCAGACAAGGTTTGAACATAAGAGGTCTTAACACTGCCGCTACAATATGGTCAGCAGCCGCTATCGGTATGGCAACCGGAGCAGGCCTCATTACATTGGCATTTGTGGCATTATTACTATGCATCATTATTATGTTTGTGCTTGGGAAATTCGAAAAGCACTACTTTCCGGCTGAACAAGTAAAACACCTGGAACTAGTTTTTAAAAACAGCAGAATCAATCTCATCAAACTTAAAGATGAACTGCTAAGCAGAGGAATTATTATTACAAACACCGACTTTTCCGAAGAAATTGATGCCGACAGGTTCCACATTACTTTTACAGTAAAAGTTCCTTATGATATTGATACAATCTCACTTACAGATGATTTGAAAAACATCGGGAAACTTCTCAAAATCCAAATGAACGACTAAAAACACTAATATCCGTTTTTTTAATTCCGATAAATGAAAAGTGAACTTTCACATTTTTTCGGAGTTATATAATGAGTAAATCAAATAAAACGGGCATATTTTTTGGCATCATTTTTGAGATAGCAGCAATATTCCTGCTTGCGGCAGTATTGTTGCAGTTTTTTGTACCTGCGGAAAACCAAAGCCCCGTTTTCAATACAGGTGTTATTCTTTACAATGTATATGGCTTCAGTTCAATTCTAATCCCTGTTTTTGCAGCTCTCGCAGGCATCATTCTTTTATGTGGAAAAGCTTCTGTAAAAACTGCGGTTTATTTTTTCTGCTCAATAGTACCATTCGCTACTATCTGCCTAGCGGAAAAGGTTGCAAAATTCATCTACAAAACTGATGGAACAGTTTTTGCCGGGATAAAATCAGGTGCCGCTCTTATAATCTGCGGACTGCTTGTTGCCATTGAATACATATTGATTGGTATGCTGGCAGACTTTATTCTTGCCTATGCAGCTAAAATGGCCGTTCAAGCAAAAAAAGAAGACGAAGAAGAAATCATTACGCCCTTTACTCCACGCAAAACTGAGGAAATACCGGAAAGTGATTTTTCTGTAAAAGAATCTGAAACACCGGAATACTCTGAAACAAACGAAGAATCATCAAACACAGGCTTTCAGCCGCCTAAATATGTACCATACGGCGAGCAAATCGCAAAAAAAACAGCAAACTGGAAAAACTACAGTTCTGTAGGTGATTATATCCGCAAAAACATAAAAGGCGAAGTAAAAACAGAAACTCCACAGAATGTACAGCAAAATGAGCCAATTTTTGTGGATTTTCATCAGATGATTGTTCCTGACATGAAAATTTCTGAAATAAAGGAAAAAACAGAGGAAGAACCCGTATCTAACAATATTGAAAATGTACCGGAAGAAAACACGGAAACAAATAACTATTTTGTAATAAAAAACCTCAGCGAAGAAGAAGCTGCACATGAAGAAGTATCTCATACTGATGAAATACCCCTGCCCACTGATCTTGTAAACGAAGACGAAGCTGCATTTCTTTCAAATCCATTTGATGAACCCAATGAAGAATGTTCCGGAATAACAGAGGAAGAAAACATAACAAATGAACCAGAATTTGATTCTTACGACTCCGAAGAAGAACAACCAGAAGAAAACTTGACAGAATCCGATACAGAAAATGGAGAGATTCATATTCCGGACTTTCCGGCTACACCTGTACTAAAGCAACAGGATGTAATCAGCGTAAATGAATTTGAAGCAATAAAATCTCCTGATAATGAAATTTCAATTATAAAAAACAAAGGATATGAATCAGAAAACAAGCTTACCGATTCTGAAACAGATTTTACCGATGATCCTGAAATTCCGGATACACTGGAAATAGACGAATCTTTTTTTGAATCAACAGAAGAGGATGAAACCGAAAGTTACGAAGATACAAAAGAATACGATGATGAAGTTCCTTTTTCCGTTGATGACGAAGCAGAAGGACAGACGCCCCGGATTATACCGGAGACTGAATCTGTAACTAATGTTGAAGTCATCGAAAACACAGCAAATACCGAAACAGAAATTGCCAAAGCTGCTGAGCAGGAAATCACCGTAAAACTACCACAGACAAAAGAAAGCATAGAGAACGTTGAAGCTGAGGATAGCGCTTATACAGAGGAAAACTCAGACACAGAAGATTTCCAGGCAAGTATCAATACTGAAGATAATATTTACGATAACCAAATTCCTGTTTCCTCAAAATACCAGATTCCTACCGAGAACATTCTGCACTCATATCCCGACGGACAATACTGGATCATCGATGCAGAAACACAGCATGCGGCAGCGCTTTTAAAGGAAACCCTCTCGGAATTCAAGATTGAAGCAGATGTTACAGGAATCCGCAAAGGTCCAGTCGTCACAATGTTTGAAATTCTGCCTGCACCCGGTGTAAAACTCAACAAAATTGTGGCATTGCAGGACAATATAGCACTGCGTCTTGCTGCATCGAGCGTACGTATCGTTGCACCGATTCCCGGAAAACATGCAGTTGGTATTGAAGTCCCTAATAAGCAACGTGCTATTGTAAGCTTCAAGGAAATAATCGAAAGCAATTCCGAAAATTTCAATAAAATGCAAATCCCAGTAATCCTAGGTAAGGATATTACAGGCGGTGCACAGATAATAGACCTTGCAGCAACACCTCACCTTTTGATTGCTGGTTCAACCGGTTCAGGAAAATCTGTATGCGTTAACACAATGATTCTTTCAATCTTATATAAACGCTCACCGGAACAGGTAAAGCTGATTCTCATTGATCCGAAAATCGTTGAACTAAAACTTTACAACGATATTCCTCACCTGCTCACACCGGTTATAACAGAACCTAAAAAAGCTTTTCAGGCACTTCAGTACTGCCTTTGCGAAATGGAACGCCGTTATGCATTGCTCGACCACATGGGTGTCCGTGATATAAAGAGCTACAACAAAAGAATAGTCGAACGCAATTTCTGCAATGAAAAACTACCTTACATAGTTGTAGTAATCGATGAATTCGCTGACTTAATGGCAACAACAGGCAAAGAACTTGAATCCACCGTTGCCCGCCTTGCTGCAATGAGTCGTGCTGTAGGAATCCATATCGTACTTGCTACACAGCGTCCTTCTATCGATGTTATTACAGGCCTTATCAAAGCCAATATTCCAGCCCGTATCGCATTTATGGTCGCTTCAAAAATGGACAGCCGCATTATCATCGATCAGGTTGGCGCAGAAAAATTACTCGGCAAGGGCGACATGCTATATTCTTCAGCCGTGGATCCTTTTCCTGTCCGTATTCAAGGAACATTTGTTTCTGAAGACGAAGTTGAAAACGTTGTTCAGTGTGTAAAACAATTCGGTGAACCCGAATACATTGATGAAGAAATTTTCTTTGATGAAGAAGAGGAAGAAAGCGAACCCACCCTGTTTACAGACGGTGAAGACCCTCTTTACGAAAAAGCTCTTGAAATCGTTACTCAAGCAGGTAAAGCCTCTGCCTCATACATTCAGCGAAGACTCAAAATCGGCTACAACAGGGCTGCCAGACTTGTAGAAGAAATGGAAGAACGTGGAATCGTAGGACCTGCAAACGGCTCAAAACCACGAGATATAATCCACGTTCCGAGCCGTCCTCTTCAATCCGTAGGATCAAATATAGAAATGTAAATTCTGGTGTTCTATCTTGTGTTCCTTTAATGCTATGCAATATGTACCGAAAAAGGCTGTTGCAGCATCAATTACAGCAGCAATGGAACACAGGAAGAACATTACAGGTTTAAGAATCAGATAACCGTTTTCAAAACCGCGACCATAAAGTGAACACATTACCGAAAGAGCTACAGGGATTCCTTCTGCAGGCAGAGAACCAAGAAAAAACGAAATAACAAACGATGTTATCAAAATCCAGGGAATATTCTCCAAAACACCATAGTCAATATACGATTTTAATATTACAACAAAAGAGATGACCAGAATCATGGCACTTCCACCGCGCGCAAATGTTGAAAAAACAGGGAGTGTCACAGAACCAATCCTGCGTTTTACACCAAGACTTTCTTTTGCATGTCGCAGCATAACGCCCAATGTAAGATTGTAATTTCCGGAGAAAAATGCCGTAAGTATTGAGGCAGTTGCCGCATACAACAATTTGTAAGGATGTCTTTCCTTAAAAGAAAATCTGAGAATCAAAGGATAAATAAGAATAATTACAATAAAGGCGATACACGACACCATACCAGCCAGATAAAGCATTGAAGATGACTTAAGGATCTTGAAGAACATGAATGTCCAAGAAGCACTGAGTGCAATAAAACCTATTGCCAGAATCTCTATAAAAAAACTCATTACTGCATAAGACACACGCGAAATAGAATCAAACAAATTAAGCATTGGTTTTGAATTGCGTTCGGCAGCACAACCTGCACCAGCAAACCCCGCAAGTACGTAAAGAGGCAACAGAAAAGATCCATCAAGAAATGACTCAAAATTAGAAGCCGGAAAAATCTTCATAATGTTTTCTGTAATACTTAATGTATAATTCTGGGAAACCTCACCAACTGAAACAGGAATTCTTGCCGGCGGGAAAAAGATTACAGCAACAAGCCCCAGAATCATTAATCCAATGGTAGTAATAACAGTGATAATAATTGTTTTTATTGCTATCCGTAAAAGAGATTTTTCTTCCCTGAGTTCAAAAACCGAAACTGTCATGGTAAAGAAAAGTAACGGAACCAAACTGTATTTTCCTATATTTACTGCCAAATCCGAAATATAATTGATTATTTCAATTGCCTGATTGTTATCACCCTGCAGTACAAATGCCATAGCAATACCAATTGCACAGCCCAATAAATACTTTAACCAGATTTTCATACTCAAAAGAATACAAGAAAGCATACAGACCGTCAACAAGGAAGTTGAGCTTTTGCCCCTGACATGCTATACTTTGGAAACTAAATAAAAAAGAGGCTTTTATGTATATTACCTGTCTTGATTTGGAAGGTGTTCTCGTCCCTGAAATTTGGATTGCTTTTTCAGAAGAAACTGGGATCGAGGAGCTGCGTCTTACTACAAGAGATATACCCGATTATGATGTTCTAATGAAAAAGCGAATCGCTATTCTTGAGGAACACGGACTCGGTCTTAAAGAGATTCAAAACACAATTTCCAAAATAGACCCCCTTCCGGGAGCAAAAGAATTTTTAGATGAGCTTCGTTCTTTCTCTCAGGTTATCATACTTTCAGATACATTCAAGGAATTTGCCGCACCGCTTATGAAAAAGCTCGGCTACCCTACTATTTTCTGCAATGATTTAACAGTCGATGCAAACAACAGAATCATCGGTTACAATCTGCGCCAACAGAACGGCAAATACCACGCAGTAAAAGCTTTGCAATCAATAGGATTCAAAACCATAGCAGCAGGTGATTCTTTCAACGACCTTGAAATGATTAAAAATTCTCAGGCAGGATTTTTATTCCGTCCACCGGAACACATAGCCAAAGAATATTCTCAGTTCAAGGCATTTACAGAATATTCCGATTTTCTTGCAGCAATTAAAAATGTAATTGAAAAGGAATAAAAACAGCCTGAAAATCGTCCGATAATTGCATTATGAATAATTTTTCTTCCTCTCTTTCTCACAAAATTTTAATATTGTGTTTTGTTATCATATATGCGTTTTGTTCCGTCAGGCCTATACAGGCAAAAGCTCAAAAAGAAAACACCGATAAAGCATTAGAAACTGAAACCGATTCAGATCAAAACTATTTTGAAAACACAGACGACCGACTCGAAAAATATCAGTATCCGGTAACTGATTCAACAGTAAAAACAGCTGTTTCGGTTACAGAGGAGCACCTGCAAACAATACCGGTACAGGAATACAATGAAATATGGGGTTATTTGATATATGGGCAGGAACAGTACTACAATTCAGAACTTCCTGTTACGGATATAGGCTATTTTAATGCGGGTTTAAGTACATTCGGGGAACTTGTCGGTGTACCTGATCTTAAAAAACTGCCAAAGACAGATGCAAGAGTTCATCTTGTAGTAATAGACAGCGGGAAAGCACTTACACACTTTTGTCTTGACCCGGAATACAACGTACGCAAAAAGCTCATAAAATCAATGCTTGAAGCAGCAAAACCTTTTGACGGACTTCAGATAGATTTTGAGCTTGTCAGCAAGGAAGACAAAGAACATTACTGGAGCTTTCTGCGCGAACTAAAAAAAGGACTGGGCAAGGACAAAACATTGAGTATTGCAATACCAGCCCGAACAAAAAAACTGAAAGTTGATGCATACGATTACGAAGAATTGAGCAAAATTGCAGACCGCATTCTCGTTATGGCATACGATGAACACTGGTCAACCAGTGCACCCGGACCGGTCGCCTCGCTTGAATGGTGCAGAAACGTTGCAACATACGCCGCCGAAACAATTCCACCTGAAAAACTCATTATGGGACTTCCATTTTACGGCAGAGCGTGGTCAAACGACGATACAGCGGGCGCATACAGATTCAGTTCCATTGACAGACTTTACCGCGGCGAAAACTCAAAGGGCAAGCTTTCCGAAGACACAAAAATCACTCCGGTAACTTTGGAAAACGGGATCCCTACTTTTAAGCTTTCAAAAAACGTCACATACATATTTTATCTTGATAATGCACTTTCTTTAAGCAAACGTCTCGAAATTTACAATGAACTTGGAATTACATCCGTCGGTTTTTGGAGACTAGGGCAGGAAGATTCCGACATTTGGAAACTTATCAGGGTAAAACAATGAAGTTTGTCCATGCTTTTATAACAGGTCTTCTGGAAGTAAACTCATACATCATTGAACTAGGCGGTGGAAAGGTTTTTATTGTCGATGCAGGCGGTAACGAAGACGAACTCATAGCCTTTATTAATGAAAAAAGCCTTATGCCGGTTGCGGTTGTACTCACACACGGACACTTTGACCATATCGCCGCACTCAGCGGTTTAAAAAAAAGCTTTCAAGACATAAAAATTATGATTCACAGCGACGACGCTTTTTTAATCGGAGAAAACGCACTGAAAAACCAATGCCGTATGTTTGCGGGTTCAGGACTTGAATCGTACATAGAACAATGTGCCAAGCATGTACCCGAAGCGGATGTGCATCTTAAGCAAAACGATGTTTTGTTTGATGATTCAGAAAATTTTAAAGGCGGTTTTACCGTAGTTCACACACCGGGACACAGCGAAGGTTCAATCTGCCTTTACAACAAAGTCTCCGGAATTCTTTTTTCAGGTGACACACTGTTCAAATCTTCCTGGGGCAGAACAGACTTTGGAGGCGGTAACGAAAATCTGCTTTTTGAAAGCCTCAAAAAACTGCTTTCGTTCCCGGCAGAAACCATTGTATTTCCGGGACACGGCAACTATACTACTATCGGGTCTGAGCAAGGGCTTTTGCAATACTGAACGCATGATCGCCGATTTTCTCGATTGTACGGACAATGTCGATATACAAAAGCTCTGTCTTGACATTTGCACCTTCTTCAAGACGTTTTTTAGCTTTCTTTTTAAGAGTCTTACGTACAGCGTCAATCTGGTTTTCAAAGTCCAGCGCCTGATCAAGCTGTTCGTCTGAAAGGCGTTTGTTGATATTGTCTTTTATGAACATAAGGAAAGTATGAACCAAGTCACTGTAAGGAATAAGTTCTTTCATATCTTCGTTCGGGAAAACCATTTCCTTATCGATACTGCGCTTAATCAGAACAGCGGTTTTAAAACAATCGTCTGTCATGCTTTCAAGCTCATCAACAATAGTAATCATATTTGTAATATTGTATTTAACTTCATCAGTCAGTGGCAAATGTTCGGAACACTTAATAAGATAATCCGAAAGCTGTTCCTTCATTTGATCTGCATATTCTTCTTTTTTAGAAAGCCTGTCAAAATTCTCTACAATAAAAGTACTGTTCCTGTTTTCAAAACCCTTCTTCAAGCGTTCAAACATTCGTGAAACAATGTAAACCATATCCGATATTTCTTTTTCTGCACGGATTATGTACGCTTCTGAACTTTCACGTATACCGGAAATAACAAACTCCAGCCGGTAATTATCCGAAATCCTGTCTTGGTCTTCTTTGATAATCTTTTGTGAAAGCGCTACAAGCATATTCTGCATAGGAAGCAGAATGACGGTGGACAAGGTTTTGAACACGGTATGAAGCATTGAAATACGGATGGCTATATTGGAATTTGCTCCACCCGGTGTCAGCAGAATTACAAGCTTAAGGAACGGCTCAAAGAAAATCATTGCGAGTATGGTGCCAAAAACGTTGAACATAACGTGAATTAATGCAGAACGCCTTGCATCAGCGCTTGTTCCCATCGAAGCAAGAACAGCGTCTATCGTGGAACCTATATTACTTCCCAAAGTCATCGCCGCAGCAAGTTCCCAGTTTACAAGACCATTATATGCCATTGTAATTACGATTGCTGAGAATGCGGAAGAAGAATGAAGCAGGGCTGTTATAATAATTCCTATCAGGAATCCGCCAAGAATTGCACCTACACCGGTAGAACGGAAAGCAAAAAGCCAACCGAGATTTTCCGGCGTAAAGATTTCCGATAACCCGCTCAATCCAAAGAAAAGCAGGGCAAAACCCATAATAGCCTCTGCCCAGTTTTTATATCGACCGTTTTTTAAAATGGAAAGGAAATATCCGATTCCGAACATCGGAATAGCAAAAACAGCTATCTTAAAATTAAAACCGAATATGGAAACAATCCAGGCTGTAATCGTTGTCCCGATGTTAGCACCAAAAATAACACCTACAGACTGAGCCAGTGTCATCAGTCCTGCATTAACAAATGTTACAACCATAACAGTCGTCGCACCTGAAGACTGAATAATCATCGTTACAAGCATACCCGTAAGAACAGCCAGAAAACGGTTACTTGTCATCCATGCCAATGTTTTATGTAAGCTTTTGCCGGTACTCTTTTGAATACCATCACTCATCATTTTCATACCATGAAGAAGGAATCCAAGACTACCTATAAGCTGTAATACAATTGACATTATTTCCATATCCACACATTATAATAAAAGCAAATACTTTTCAATAATTCAAGAAAAGGTTAATATACTATATATGACAACGAAAACAACTGTACTTGTATTTTCAATGCTTTTTGTATCTTTATTCTTATCCTGTACACAAAAAGAAATACAAAAAAAAACAACCACAACTTCTGTAAAAGCAACCTCAAATCAAGATACACCGCTGTTAAAAAAAGTAGCTGTTTTATATGGTTACGGCTATAATTCACCGGAATTTGTTGAAGATTCAAAGGAATATCTAAAAAAAGTATTTGATATAAAAGATGACAACAAAATAATAAAACCGATAATATACCCTGATGATTTTATGGTAGGTAAACGTATACGCATAAGTAAACTCGCTGATTTTCTTGAAGACCCCGATATATGTGGACTTATACTGCTCGGTGCTCCCGAAGACATACACCGCCCTATTGCAACCATGCAGGACAAAGGCTGGGACAAACCTGTTTTTTCTATTGTTGTAACATCTGATTTTGAAGAAGACAATGCTCTTGGGATTGAATATGTTTCTTCTCTTATAGTCGAGCAGTCCGATGTTCACAAGACAATACCTGCTCAGGAAATTTTTGATATACAGGCTGCTATTTTAAATTGTATTTCTTCCGATGTAAAATTCAAAAAAGAAAATGAGCTGAAGGCCCAGGTGGAACAATTGCTCGGTTCAAACTGGAAAGTTTCTTATTATACCGACATAGATACAGGAATCCGCTCTTTGAATCACTTTTTCATTGAATCATACGTTCCTGCAAGAATCGGTACCGTACAATAGGGATAAAGACATGAATGCCCTTATCCAGCATTATTCACAGCTGATAGGTTCCGACAAAGACATTGTGGAACTAGCCGGTGCAGAAAAGGCAAAGCTGCTTGTTATCTCAGACTCACACGGAAACAACAAAGTTACAGAATCCATAATCCGCGGATTTGGCCCCGATTGTCAGGCTCTTATTTTTACAGGTGACGGTATTTGGGATATTTTGAACACAATAAAAACAGCCTCTGTCGATAAAAATCTTTTTGCAGCTTTACCGCCTGTAATAGGACTAGTCCGTGGCAACGGCGATTATGACACATACACAATTTACAGCAACAACGACAATATTCCGATTCAAATCGCTGAAACACAGTTTTTAACCGTGGCTTCGCATAAAGTTCTTTTTACGCACGGGCACAGACATAGCGTTGATTTCAGCACAGACAATCTATTCAAGACAGCAACCGCCAACAACGCTGACCTTGTTTTTTTCGGGCATACACACCGCCCTTACAAACGTGAAAAGAACCAGATTTTGATACTTAATCCGGGAAGCTGCTCCCGTCCGCGCGGCGGTTTTCCACCGACATTTGCAGTAGTAACGGTTAGCAGAACAAATGCTCCAATGACACAGCATTATTCGATAGAAGGTTCTCTTTTTACCGGCTTTTCATACAGGGAAACAGAAATCACTTCTTCGCTGTATTGAAAAACACACTAAAGTCTGACTATCCTTGAATGAGTCAAAACCTGATTGCCTTCTGCCGTGATAAGCACATCGTTTTCAAGCCGGCAGCCGCCTTCCTTTGCGTTGTATAAACCCGGTTCAAGCGTTACTACCATACCAGGCGTAAAAATGTAATCATTGTTCACACCACGTACAAACGGAGCTTCGTGGGTTTCAAGCCCGATTCCATGACCCAGTGCATGCGGCATTTTGTATTTTTCTTTTGCAAATACTTCCTGCGCCTTGTCAAATGCAGACTTTGCCGCAACTCCCGGCTTGTACAATTCAAGTGCCTGATTATACGCATTCTGTACAAGCGAAATAATTTTTTCCTGTTCCTCCGACAAATCACCGACTGCAAAAGTCATTGTTACATCGCTTGTATAACCTTCGTACACCAGACCAAAGTCCAAAATAGAAAGCCCTTTTGTTGCGAACAAACCTGCTGTGTATTCTGGAAAGCAATGAATACCAAAGCTGCGTTCCGGTCCTGCAGCAAGAGTACTGAAACCGGTTCCTTCACAACCTGCGATGCGGGCTTCTTTTTCTATCAAAAGTGCCGCATCCGATTCTGTTTTTATTGAACCGGATTTTACACCGTCTTCTATTTTATCAATCAGCGAATCCGTAATTTCTGCTGCTTTTTTTATACATTCAATCTCCGCACTGTCTTTAACAGAACGCAATGCGGCGATATGAGCAGAAACACCGTTGTCGCGGCACAAAACATCATATTTTTCAAGAGTATCCACATATTTCAAAAAATCAGGATATGAAACTGTATCAGGAATTTCTACCTTGCTGCCCTCGGGAATTCCAAGATAGTCAGCAATTCCGGCCGCTGCCTGTATGGGATTGCGGTTAAATTTATTAAAGGGAATAATTTTGTTTACTTTTGCGCATTTTTTTGCCAGAATATCATCCCATGGACTAAGGACAGCGCTGCCGTCAATACAAATTCCCAGAACAGCATCATGAGCATGACCGGAAAAATAACGCAGGGCAGCATTACGAGCATTTTCAGAATCTTCTATAATAACCATGGCGATACTGTTCTGAGCCATCCATGTAGAAAGATTAGCACGTCTTCTTTGATATATATTAGACATTTTTTTCCTTTGTTTTCCAAAAAAGAACAAAAAAACCTCTAAAACTTTAACAGCTTTTAGAGGTTTTAACTGTACACCTGTACCCCAATTTTACCACAAGCAATATTGAGGAAACAGGTTGTAACAATAAAAAAATCAGAAAGCGCGCAGAACGCTGCTTTCTATTCATTATTTTAAGGCAGAACCGATTCTTTCAAGAACCTTCATTCTGTCCAAAGGTTTAACAATGTAGTTCTTTGCACCCAAAAGGAGTGATTTCTTTACAAGCTCTTCTTTTCCAAGTGCAGAAATCATTACAACTTTTGCATTCTTATCAAAAGCTATAATCTGTTCCAGTGCTGTAATACCGTCCATTCTCGGCATTGTGATATCCATTGTTACCAAATCAACATGAGGATACAATTCCTTGTATTTTTCAACACCTTCTTTACCATCAGCTGCTGTTGCTACAACTTCGTATCCTTCACTAGAAAGAATCTGTCCGATTTGCTTTGCAACAAACATTGAATCATCTACTACCAGAACACGAACTGAACCGCCTCCTGCTTTCTGACCATCAGGAACTTTAGCGTTTAATGAAGGAAAATCCTGTGAGGTTTTCATATTTTACCAACTCCAATCTTATGATTTATTTGCAATTATGTTCTTTCACGAATAGCAACATTAACTTCAATTTTTCCCTGCTGTGTAAGCATTGGAACAATCAAAGCTTCTACTTCATGATCTGAAATCTCCATTTTTTCACCTGTAAACAACGCAGGTGGAGTGAGATCGAATTTAAAACCAAGATCATGCAGCTTTGTAACTGCCTGACCTGTAATAAGGTTTGCCATCTCTGTAATTGTTGCCTTTGCAAGCTCGTCAAACTCAGGCAATTCTTCCATATTCATTTTGGAAGCAATCTTCATGGCAGTATCCATTGACATATCAAACAGCACACGTCCTTCTACATCACCAGCCAAACCTACAAAAGCAGCAACTCCCATAACAGGCATAGACGTAGACTTCAGATACAAATCACCCCGTTTGACATCTTCAGCTAATACTTCTGTCAAAATATTATGTGCCGCTTCAACAAACGGATTGATATACTCAACTCTCATAGAAATTCTCCTTTTATTATGAGTTATTTCGTATATATAACTACAGAACCAACTGTCTTTTCCTGCCAGCTGCTGTGTTTTCCGCAATTCTCATTCTCACCGAGAACCAGAATACCGTTACCCTTCAATTCATCATAGAACTGTTCAAAAAGGTTGTCCTGAACATTTTCTGCAAGGAATGATACCATATCTCTGGCAAAAATAACATCACATGCAGGCATATTTCCGTTGTTATTGCAATCATGGTATTCAAAAAGAATCATATCTTTTATTTCCTGAGCAAATCCATAATTGCCGTTTACAGCCTTTACAGTGTATTTTTTCATCCATGCAGGAAGTGCTTCTTCCGGTACAGTAAGCATAGGCGCATTTGATATGCTGATCAAATCAACATCATGCGCATAAATACGAATGCGTGACTCAGGATAGCACTCCTTGAGGACACATGCAAGGGAATATGTCTCATAGCCCTTTCCGCAACCGACATCCCAAACATTTATCTGCTTAGCTGAATTTTCAGGCATAATCTTTCTTATAACGTCCGCATATTCAGATGACCAGAGTCTTCCGGTACACGGAGAATAAAAATCCGAAAGGAATTCTTCACATTCCTCGATATTCTGAATCTGGAAAGAACCACCATTAGCCATTGCCGCAAAACGTGTTCTTACCCAGTTTTCATTTACAGACGATGTGTAGAATTTTTTCATTGACTGCAAAGAAGAAACTACGAATGAATAATCCTGAGATTCAGGTTTTACTTCTTTTTGTTCAGAAGCCTTTGCAGCTGCTCTTTTGCGGTTTTCCTGATTATAACCTACAGCCTGCTGAACAAGTGAAAGCGAAACATTATCATCTTTCTTTTCCTCGGCAGCACTTCTGTTACCAAAAATTCTTTCAATATCGAGCAGGATATAAAGCCTGTCATTGTTTTCTACAACACCGCGGATATATTTAATATTAATATCGCCGAACAAAGGATGCGGCGGCTGGATAGAAGACTTTTGTATACCAACAACCTTATCGATTGCATCTACAACAACACCAAACGTCTGATCTTCGATAGTAACGATAATCATGTCTTCAATTTCGTTGCTGATTCTTTCGGGAACCGGAATGTTAAAGAACAAACGCAGGTCAATTATAGGAATAATATCACCACGAAGGTTGTATACACCAAGTACAAAATGAGCAGTATTGGGAACATATGTAAAACGTCCTGTTTTAGCAATTTCCTTAACGTTCATAATGTCTATGGCATAATCTTTTCCTGCGAGAGAAAAAGAAACCATTTTAAAGTCGAGGTTGGCTACGAGTTCTTTCTTTTCATTTGCGATATTTTCTGTATTCAGTTGAGGTTCAGTTTCTGCAACAAGTTCCATGTCTTTCTCCTTAGCCAATAACAGCCTCACGTTCCTGACGGGCTACCAGTTCCTGTTTTACGCCAAGCTCAAGCAAGCGGGTTACATCAATAATCAGAGAAACAGAACCATCACCAAGAATAGACGCACCGGCGATTCCAGGAGAATTTGTAAACTGGTCATGCAACGGTTTAATAACAACGTCTTCTTCTCCAATCAGAGAATCTACCATAATACCGATTTTTTTGTCAGTTGAGCCGACTATAACAATAAAGCTGTATTCCGATTCCTGTTCGTTTTTAAGACCGAACAAGCGGTCAAGCCGCAGAACGCTGATAACTTCGTTACGAACGTTAAGTACTTCGTAGTTGTCGATTGTAGAGATTTCGTCACTCTTAACCCTGTGACTCTCAATAACTGACGCAATCGGAATAGAATATACTTCAGAAGCAACTTTAACGAGAAGTCCCTGAATAATAGCAACTGTAAGCGGCAGTCTGATACAGAATTTGGTTCCCTTACCTCTTTCAGAAGTAACAACAACAGAACCGTTAAGTTTTTCAATCTGTGTTTTAACAACATCCAAACCAACACCGCGGCCTGATACGCTGGTAATCTTGTCAGCAGTAGAAAATCCCGGTTCAAAAATAAGCTGGAAAGCATCATGGTCGGTTATCATCTTGTTAGGATGAATCAGACCGCGTTCAACAGCCTTGTTGCGGACTTTGGCAACATCAATACCTGCACCGTCATCGATAATCTCAATTACAATCATGTTACCTTCGTTACTTGCCTTGAGCATAACGGTACCTTCTTCAGGCTTGCCTGCAGCAAGACGGTCTCTAGGCTTTTCAATACCATGATCAAGAGAGTTACGCATACAGTGCATAATCGGATCAAGCAGATCTTCGATTACGGACTTGTCAAGTTCTGTATCTTCACCTTCAATAACAAGGTTTATTTTTTTATCCAAATCGCGTGACAAATCGCGGACAACACGCGGGAATCGTGAGAAAATCTGACTGATAGGAACCATTCGGATTTTCATTACACCTTCCTGCAATTCACCTGCTACACGACCGAGGTTCTGTGTTGAAGAACGGAATTTACTTGCAGTAGATTTGAAAGACGCATCAAATGAATCAAACAGAGATGTCAAATCACCGTATTCGTTGCTTATCTTTGCCTTAAGTTCTTTCATCGATGTTCCGTTCTGAACGGAATCAATCATCTTAGGCAACTGTTCAATAAGGCGTCTGATTTTTTCTTTATATTCACCTTCAATATTCTGCAACTGAGTCTGGAGTTCACCGACATGTATTGCAGCCTGGTTGAAGGCAGCTTTTGTAATAACAGTTTCACTGACGAGGTTCATCAGATAGTCAATGCGTTTTGAATCAACACGGAGTACACTTCCACCGGAATTTGCATGAGCAGCGGCGGCCGGTTTCTTAGCAGCAGCCTGTGGAGCAGCTTTTTTAGCTGCAGCAACAGCTTCTTCAATCTCGCTTTTTTCACCGGCAGAATCTTTCTTGGCTTCGGCAACCGGAGCCGCAGAACTTGCAGTTTCTGCAGGAGCGGCAGGTTTTGCCGCAGGTGCGGGAGCAGCCTCCGCCTGATCAAGGCATTTGGCATCAGTAGAAATAGTTACATCAGTAAGGAATGAAGCATCTTCAAGCTGATCCGCATTTTCTGTTGTAGCCAGATAATATACTACAGTCTCATGGAAAACATCTTCATAAAGCGCATCAAAATCAGGAACAGTTTTAAGAATACTACCGTGTTCCTTTAATGCAGCGAAAACCTGAATTCCACCGACAGAATTCATCGGGTTTGTTTCATCAAAAACGATGGTGATACTCCACAGTTTTGTTCCAGCAGGACAAATCTGTTTGAGCTCCAAAAGTTCATATTCGCTAAGCTCAGTCGCAACAGCGGCAGGAGCCGGTTCCGGAGCCTTTTGCGGTTCAGCGGCCTTTGCAACCGCAGCCATCAGGCCACCTTTTTTGGACTGCTTTTTATCACCTGATTTTGAAGGTATAAACGACCTAAGTTTGGTCTTTATCGGTTCAACGTCATCATCATATACAGAGCCGTTCGAACGGGCTTCGAGCATAGCTTTGATTATATCAATAGAAGAAAGAAGGATATCTACAACTTCTTCTGTAACAGAAACTTTATCAGAACGGATTTCGTCGAGCAAATCTTCTACAACATGCGTAAAACCCGACAATTCATTCATTTCTACGGTCGCAGAACCGCCTTTCAGGGTATGCGCCGCACGGAATATCTCATCAATCGCCTCATGATTTGTGGGGTCATTTTCAATGACAAGAATATTACTCTCGAGGTTCTCAACCTGTTGTTCTGCTTCAGCAAAAAAGTCTTTCAACAACTCTTCGTTATTAGCATCAAGATAATCGCTCATATCCTCTATTTTACCAGTTCAGTAATATAAGTCAAGCAAAAAAATGAAATTTTCTTAAAAATGTCCAAATTAAAGGATATGACAGGCAACTATTTTTCGCCGGCTTCAAGAAGCAGTTCGTCAATCGGTTTACCCGCAGGAACCATAGGCATAACCATTTCGTCAATATTAACAACTGTATCTATAAGCACCGGAGTACGTACGCCGTCAGCTCCGGCAGCTGCAGCCTTTGCAAACGCTTCCGCAAACTCTTTTTCGGTTTCGGCGCGGTAACCTCGTATTCCGTATGCGTCAGCAAGTTTTACAAAGTCGGGACCGCGATCAAGCGTTGTCTGCGAAAATCTGCCGCCGTAAAAGAGCTTCTGCCACTGGCGTACCATTCCCAATGTGCCGTTGTTTACAACGATTATTATAATAGGAAGATTATAGTAACTTATGGTTGCAAGCTCATTGCAGTTCATGCGGAAAGAACCGTCACCGGCAATGTGAACAACAAACTTGTCAGGATTTGCCACCTGCGAACCGATTGCGGCTCCTGTACCGAACCCCATTGTACCGAGTCCGCCGGATGTTATGAATGTTCGCGGACGGCTGAACGGATAAAATTGTGCTGTCCACATCTGATGCTGACCGACTTCGGTCGTAAGAATCGTATCTTTGCCGAGAGTGTTATAAATTGTTTCAAAGATGAACTTTGGATGCAACTTAAGTTTTTTGGTGTACATCGGCGGAATCTTCTTTTTCCACTCACTTATCTTTTCGTTCCACTCCGTTACACCGCGCTCTTTTACAAGAGGAATAAGCCGCATAAGGATTTCCTGAATATTGCCGACCACAAAATGATACGAACGTATATTCTTATTTATTTCAGCAGGGTCAATGTCTATATGCAGAATTTTGCTGTTTTTTGCGAACTTGGAAGCATCTGAAATAACACGATCCGAAAAACGCGCACCCACCGCAATAAGCAAATCACACTCATTGGCGGCTTTGTTGGCGGCAAATGTTCCGTGCATACCAATCATTCCGCATGCAAGTTCATGCTCCGCAGGAAATGCAGATTTTCCCATGAGCGAGACAGAAACAGGAATACGGCACTTTTCGGCAAGAAGTTTAACCTGTTTGCACGCATCAGCGTTAATAACGCCGCCACCCACATAAAGGAAAGGACGCTTTGATTCTGAGATAAGTTTTGCGGCGGCTTCTATTTCTTTGTCGTCCGCCTGATTAACCTTTGTAATACGCATAGCCTTGCTGCGCTTTTCACCCTGAACCACATCTTTTGCAAGAACTGTAGAATCGATGCTGAAAAGGTTCATCGGCTCAAACTCGGTTGTTGCGGCGGTCAGTTCCTTCGGTATATCGATAAGAACCGGCCCCGGACGACCGCTTTTTGCGATTGCGAACGCCTCCCGCATAACATCCGCTATGTCTTCAACACGGCGGACAATGTAGTTGTGCTTTGTGATGGACATGGTGATTCCGGTAATATCAACTTCCTGAAAACTGTCTTTTCCGAGAAGCGAAGAAGCAACATTGCAGGTTATCGCCACAATCGGCACAGAATCCATATAAGCCGTTGCAATACCGGTAACAAGGTTTGTTGCACCCGGACCACTGGTAGCAAGAACAACGCCAACTTTGCCGCTGGAACGGCTGTAACCGTCGGCGGCATGAGCGGCCCCCTGTTCGTGTGCAGTGAGAATATGGCGGATTGAATCGCTATTTTTGTATAATTCGTCGTATATATTAAGGATTGTACCGCCCGGATAACCGAAAACAGTATCAACTCCCTGTTCTTTTAAGCATTCTATTACTATTCGTGCACCTGTGAGTTCCATTTTTTCTTCCTATTGTAAGATTGCACCTTTGTCAGCGGAACTTACCAGTTTTGCATAGCGTGCCAGATATCCTGTTTTTACCTTTGGTTCGGGTGCTTTCCAGGCGGCGCGGCGCTTTGCAAGCTCTTCATCGCTAACTTCAAGTGTAATTTTGTATGCGTTTATGTCGAGCGTAATTTTGTCGCCTTCCTGAACAAGGGCAATAGGTCCGCCTACAGCAGCCTCAGGAGAACAGTGTCCGAGAGACGCGCCTCTTGTCGCGCCGGAAAAGCGTCCATCGGTAATGAGCGCAACTTCCTTGTCCAAGCCCTGACCAGCAAGAGCTGCAGTTACAGCGAGCATCTCGCGCATACCCGGACCGCCCTTTGGTCCTTCGTAGCGGATAACAACAACGTCGCCGCTTTTGATTTTCTGCTTTTGAACGGCTTCCATCGCTTCTGCCTCATCATTAAAGACGCGTGCAGGTCCGGTGTGCTTCATCAGTTCCTTTGCACAGGCAGAACGCTTTACAACTGTTCCATTCGGAGCAAGGTTGCCGAAAAGAATTGCGATTCCGCCGTTGTCGCTGAACGGGTTTTCAATCGGACGCAGAATTTCAGGATTGCGGTCTACAACGCCCTTAATGTTTTCGGCGATTGTTTTACCGGTAACAGTTATGAGTGATGTATTTATAAGCTTTTTCTTTGCAAGTTCGGCAAGAACAGCCTGAACACCGCCAGCATCGTCAAGCTCACACATGAATGTATGTCCTGCCGGAGCAAGGTGGCAGAGATTAGGTGTTCTGTTGGAAATTTCGTTTACTTCGTGCAGGTCAATTTCAATTCCGGCTTCGTGCGCAATGGCAGGAAGGTGCAGCATTGTGTTGGAAGAACAGCCCAGTGCCATATCAGCAGCAAGACCGTTTCTAAAGTTTTCAGCCGTCATCATTTTTCTGGCGGTGATTCCCTTTTTATACATTTCCATAACCTGCATACCCGCATGTTTTGCAAGTGCAATACGGCGGCCTGTAACGGCGGGGATTGTTCCGTTGCCGGGGAGACCGAGACCGAGAACTTCGGTAAGACAGTTCATGGAGTTTGCGGTAAACATACCTGAACAAGCACCACAGCCCGGGCAGGCTACGCTTTCCATTTCGCGAAGCTGTGCTTCAGTAACGCGGCCGCTTGCGACACCGCCGACAGCTTCGAACATATCAGTAAGTGAAAGGTTTTTGTTTGAATACGGGTTTGAATCGTCTTTTCCGGGGAGATGGCCGGGCATCATTGGTCCGCCGGACACAAACACAGTAGGGAGGTCAAGACGGGCAGCAGCCATCAGCATACCTGGAACAATCTTGTCGCAGTTGGGAATCATAACAAGTGCGTCAAACTGATGTGCCTTTGCCATACATTCAACAGAATCCGCAATAAGTTCACGAGTAACGAGCGAATACTTCATTCCCTCGTGTCCCATAGCAATTCCGTCGCAAACACCGATTGCGGGAAATTCTACCGGAGTTCCGCCTGCCATTCTGATTCCGGCTTTTACAGCCTCGGCAATTCTGTCCAGTTCAATATGACCGGGAATAATTTCGTTCTTTGCACAGCACACACCGACTAATGGTTTTTCCAGTTCTTCGTCAGTATAGCCCATTGCATAAAAAAGAGAGCGGTGTGGTGCTCTTGCAATGCCTTTTTTTGCGTTGTCACTTTTCATAGTCTTTCCCCTGTGTTTTAATCTTATTGATATAAAGACTATAGTTTTTTTATTCGTTTTGGTCAACGTTTGATTATTTTTTAAGAAACTTTACCATTGATTAACACAGTGTATTTTTACACTTTTATTTTATCCTTTTTTTATATATATTTTAACTATGACAATTTTTTATGTGAACACGAGGTTTTGATTAATTGAAAAAACTTAATCCGGGTTTTAAGATTCTAGATATTTTTATATTTGCAGCAATCCTTGCCGCCGGAATTTTTCTTTTAAAAAATTCTTTTACAAAAAAGGGAAGTACCGTAAGAGTTCTGGCAGACGGCAAAGAATATGAATATCAAATGAAGGACGGCACTTACAAAGTTGAAGGCGCAATTGGAATTACCACTTTTCAAATAAAAGACGGGAAAGTGCATATTATTGATTCGCCGTGCCCAAATAAAACCTGTGTTGAACAAGGATGGACAAGCCCTATAATCTGTTTGCCGAATAAGGTTGTCATTACTATTGCCGATTATGGAGACTTTGATGCTGTCGCAGAATAAAAAACGTATTGCTTACTTGTCCGCACTTACTCTGTTGTTTTCATACGCCGAGCTTTTTATTCCGCGTGTTTTGCCTTTTTTCAGACTTGGACTCGGCAACATAGCAGTTCTTTTATCATTTTCTCTTGATCCGGCAAGCTTTATTCTTTTAACCGTTATTAAGGCTGTCGCCAGCTGTTTGATGTCCGGTACTTTATTTTCTCCGTTCTTTTTGATTTCTTTTGTCCAGTCTGTAGTAAGCGGTTTATTTATGTACGGAATTGTCAAATTGTTCCGCGGCAGATTGATAAGCATTTACGGTGTTTCATTGCTTGGCTCAGCCTGCAGTGCGGTGATTCAAATTTTATTGAGCAGCCTTTATCTTGGAGAGGGAACTAATGCCCTTTTAGGGCCGATGCTTTTATTCAGTTTGTTCAGTGGAATTGTTACAGCCTTTCTTAGTCAGATTCTTCATATACCGGAAGAAGTACCGGAATTAATAAAACAAGAAAAACCTGAAACAAGCCCAGAAACAGAAAAAAAGCGAAAGACAAAAACAATCTGTATGATTATAGCAATTCTGGTTGCTTCCGTAGTTATTATGATGCTGAAAAATATTTATGTTCTGCTTTGTGCTTTAGTATTGTCTTTTACAGTACAACTATTATCAAAAAGAAAAATAAAAATCATACCACATATTTCTCTATGGCTTTTTGTTGTAATTTCCACATTAATGATGCCGCAGGGAGAGGTTCTTTATTCTTTGGCAGGCTGGAACATTACAAATGGCGCTCTGCTATCGGGTATTGAAAAAGCCATAAAGCTTTCTGCCCTATCCGCTTTAAGCCAGTGTCTTGCAAGCGTCCGCCCGACCGGAGAAGGAATTTTGTCTTTGTCTTTGTCTTATTTTGGCGGACTTTGCAAAATCCTTAACAGTTCAGAGGGCAACCTTATTAAACGAACCCGCTCCGCTTTATGTGCTCAGACTATTTACGAATGACGTTTACGGAATCAAAGTCTGCAAGAAGCTGCAATTTTCCCTCAAGACCTTCTGTGCAATATAAATCCTGATTTTCAGTAAAGATAATCATTTCAAAATCTGAATGTTGTTTCCAATAAGACGCGGCATCTTCCAAACCCATTACAAACATGGTTGTACTGAGGGCATCAGCATATAAGCCTGATTCTGTTATGATTGTTACACCCGCAATTCCGTTGTCCACAGGCCTGCCGGTTTTTCCGTCAAAAATGTGAATGTAGTTATGTCCGTCATCTGCTGTAAAAAAGCGTTCGTAACCACCGCTTGTAATAACTGCTTTGTCGGCGATTTTAATCGATGCGGCAGGTTTGCCTGTCCACGGACTTTTTATTCCGATAGTCCATTCTGTCCCGTCAGATTTTTTGCCAAGAGCCTGAATGTTTCCTCCCAAATCCAAAAGAGCCGAACAAATACCGTTGTCCTTCAAAAGCTTGATAACCTCATCCCCGGTATAGCCTTTTCCTATGGCTCCAAAATCCAATGCCATTCCATGTTCCAAGTTTATGGAATTGCCGTCGATTTGAATTTTTGAGTAATCTGTCAAAGGCAGCAGTTCGGCTATCTGTTTTTCAGAAGGCACTTTATAAGCCCCTGTCGTAAACCCCCACGCAGAAGTAACAGGATACAACGCCGGATTAAAAACGCCGTTAGTCCGTTTTGCAAAATCCAGACCGTATTTGGTTAATGTTAATGTATCTCCGCTTACGGACATATGTTCGCCGTGGTTTAATCTGTACACATCAGAATCTTTGTTTGTAGTAGATATGTTTTGTTCTATTTGATAAATAAGCTTTTTAGTTTTTTCCAGTGCGATATCCGGTTTTTTACCATATACCTGAATAGTCATAAAGGTATCCATGGCATTTAATGAGGTTGAAGCTTTTTCTTCACCGCAGGAAATAAATAAAAAGGCAGTAAAAATAATTACATAAAGAAACACGTATTTATTCATGACACGAGCATAACATATAAAATTAAAAAAATCTTCATTGAAAATGCAAATATTTTTAAGTTATCAAAAAAATTTTATCGATTTAGGATTTTCAATTAATAATTCTTGTGATACAATAATATTATATCTATAAACTTACTAGAGGGTTTACTTATGGCAAAATCTAATTTATTTAAGATTGTTGCAGGCATTTGTGCTTTTGCAATGCTTTGGGTAATGGTTTCCTGCGGTGGTGCCAAATATACAGACGGCACATACAAAGGAACCGCTGCTGGACGTAACGGAGACGTTGTTGTTTCTGTTACTGTTACTAACGGCAAGATTGCTTCTGTTGATGTTGTTCAGCACGAAGAAACAGCCGGTATCAGCGATGCTGCAATTGCAGAAATACCTGCTGCTATCGTAAAGAAGAATTCTTCAAAAGTAGATGCAGTTTCCGGTGCAACAGTTACATCAAAAGCTATTATGTCTGCTGTTGATGCTGCTCTTGCTAATGCTGGTGGAAAAGCCGCAAGCGGAAAAGCAGAAAAAGCTCGCAAAAATGTTGCTGTTACATATACACCTGGTACATACGAAGGTACAGCAATGGGTATGAACGGCCCTGTTACTTTGGAAGTAACTTTCTCTAAAGATGCTATTACTGACATTCAGGTAAAATCATCAAAAGAAACAGGACACGTTGGTGACCCAGCATTCCCGATCATGTTCAAAGATGCTATCGAAGCAAACGGTTCTGGTATTGATGCAGTTTCAGGTGCAACATTTACTTCACTTGCTGTTAAAAATGCTTTGAACGATGCTGCTCAAAAAGCTAATGCTTCCAAGATGGAAGATTTCAAAAAGAACACAGTTAAACACACTGCACAGAGCCCGATTGATTTAACATACGACGTTATCGTTGTTGGTGCCGGTGGTGCCGGTATCTCAGCTGCAGCTCAATCAGTTCAGAACGGATACTCAGTTCTTATTATCGAAAAGAACGCCGAAGTTGGTGGTAACACTGTAGTTTCCGGCGGTCAGTTCCAGTCAGTAATGCCTTACCTCGTTTGGGAAAAAGA
>JAEEQG010000030.1 GCA_016285185.1 Spirochaetota bacterium | reverse complement strand
TTCCTCTTTGGAAATCTTACCTGACTTTCTGTTCGCCTTTAAGCCCCGTTTCCGGTAACTTAAAAACTTACACTGTCTTTTCTTTCCCTTCCCTATTTTTTATTTCAAATAACCCCGCTGCGCACGTCCCGCTTACGGTCCGATGCGCGCCGCTCCTCCTCCGTCTCCAGAGTGAAGCGTTAAAGAATATATCACTGTTCTTTTGTTTTTGTCAAGCTTTTTTCGCTCTTTTGTGTTTATTTTTTGTCTTTTTGTTCAGAAATTTTTGAAACTACATGAACACGTCCAGTTTTTTTGACACGAGGTTCAAGGGGCTTCTGTTCTTTTTCTGATTTTTTATATACTTTTTTCCTATTAATAGTCTCTTTTGCAATCTTTGCCTTGGCCTTGTTCTTTTTGTCCTTTTCTATAAAAGCCAATGTTTCTTCAAAGCCTTTGCAGAACTTTTGCATATCTTCTTCAAACACAACGATGGCATGACGGTCAAATTCCTCACCGTTGTTGCTTTTGCTTTCTACGACCTGTACAAAAACATCGCCGTTGCGGTTTTCCTTTACGTTAAAAAAATAAGCTCTCTTATCCAATACAACCTGAGTCGTAAAAAGTTCGCCGCGAATAGACATCACAACCTTCCTTGCCGTTTGATTTTCTATTATATAACATTTTATAGCATTTTTAGCAAGTATTTGCTTTTGCATGTTCAGAAAACACGTTGTTTTCCAAACAGAGGATATAGCCATAAAATCTGAATAATGCTATAGTATCTCCATAAAGAAAAATTTTGCAAAATCGGAGTTATTATCATGGATAAAAGACTTTTAACAATACAGGATGTTTCCTGCGTTGGACAGTGTTCACTTACAGTAGCACTGCCTGTAATTTCCGCCTGCGGAATCGAAACAGCAGTTCTTCCAAGTTCAGTACTCTCTACACATACTGCAGGTTTTTCGGGATACACATTCCGCGATTTGACCGGTGACATGCCGCTTATTCTTGACCACTGGAAAAAAGAAAAAATCACATTCGACGCTTTTTATACAGGATATGTAAGCAAAGCACAAATCCCGCATATATTAAAGATTATGGAAGAATGCGCCCGTCCCGGTGCATTACGCATTGTTGACCCGGTTATGGCCGACAACGGCAAACTTTATCCGGGATTTGACGAAGACTTTCCTGATGAAATGGTAAAACTCTGCAAAGGCGCTGACGTAATTCTCCCTAACCTGACCGAAGCTTCTTTTCTTGTTCATGAACCATACCGCGGTGATTCATACGACCAAAAATACATAGAAGACATGCTCAAAAAGCTGTATGCGTTGGGCGCAAAGAACGTAGTACTAACCGGTGTAAGTTTTGAAAAATCAAAACTCGGTGTTGCATGCTATGACGGCAAAAAAATCGAATATTACTTTGCAAAACGTATTGATGCTTCGATGCACGGAACAGGTGATGTTTATGCCTCTTCATTTGCCGGTGCCCTTTGCAAAGGCTGGTCAATATATGATGCAGCTGCTCTCGGCGCAGACTTTGTAATTGAATGCATGAATGCCACAATGGGAGACAAAGATCACTGGTACGGCGTTAAATTTGAAAAAGCACTGCCTTATCTTATCAAGAGACTTCAGGCATAAGGATCAGTCATAAAAAAGGCGTATCCCTTTTATTTTTTGTTGACAACAAAAAAAGAGATACGCCACAAAACTCCGACAGACGTCTGGCTCTGCAAAGGTTTTTCAAGTCTACAAAACTAGACCCTTTTTTAGGAGGATATTGGCATATTGTGCCGTTTCACTCGTTGCTATAACCGCGTATGCTCTCTTTGTACGTTCATAGAACTCAAAACGGTCAATATGGGTCATTTTTGAAAAACCTTTGTCGCCTGCCGCAGCGATACGTTCATAATCTTTCCAGACAGGAATTTCCATATCCTTGTCACATTCCATTTTTTCCATAAGCACAAAATTATCGGCATATGTATCCAACGGAAAAACCTTGAGTACTGCCTCCAGAACTTCCGGACCGTTATGGCCGTCAAGCCTTACCAATTTGTTTGCAAGGCTTGCACCCGGAAAATTGCCGTCGGCTATTATTATCTCATCACCGTGCCCCATCTCCATAAGAATCTTAAGGAGTTCAGGACTGATGATAGAAGGTATACCTTTAAGCATTATTTAAGCTCCTCATCAAAACATACAGCAACCTTGCCGCAGTTTCCGCTGGCCATAAGCGCATAGGCTTCGTCGGCTTTTTCAAGCGGGAAACGGTGTGTTATAAGGTCTTCAGGATGTATGTTCCAGCGGACAAGATGCTCAACCAGGTCTTCCATCTTCCAGATTGAAGTAACCCATGAGCCGTAAATTGATTTTTGGTCGTGCAGCATGTCAGGAGACGGATTGAAGTGAACTGTTCCACCCTCACCTACGAATGCGATTTTGCCCCATTTACGTGTCGCACGGATAGCAACCTGACGGGCAGGATCGGCTGCAGAAGCATCAATGGCTTTTTCTACACCGTTTCCGCCGGTAATGGCTTTTATCTTATCAACAACATCATCAGAAGGTGTAAAGGCATAATCAACAAGACCTTTTTCTTTTGCAATGCGGATGCGTTCTTCGTTTGTATCCATACCGATAAGCATTGTTGCGCCCATAGCGCGGCAAAGCATAAGTGCAGCAAGCCCTACAGGACCGAGACCTGTTACAAGGACAGCATCGTTGCCGGAGATTCCGATTTTTTCGATTGCTTCGTATACGGTACCGAAACCGCATGCTACCTGTGCACCGTCAGCATAGGACATGGAATCAGGAAGAGCTACAAGGTCTTTTTCGTCACAAAGCATATACTCGGCCATACCGCCGTCACGCTGCCAGCCATATGCGGCACGAAGAGGACTTGTACATGAAATCATAAAACCCTGACGACATTCGTGGCAAACACCGCAGCCTGAGATATGATAAACAATAACACGGTCGCCTTTCTTAAAACGACGGAGACCGGGGCCTTCCTCAACAATCTGGCCGCAAGGTTCGTGGCCGGCAATCTTGTTCTGATAACCTTCGGGACCTTTGCCTACATGCTCACGATATATACAACGGATATCGGAACCGCAGATTGTACAGCACTTGGTCTTTACAAGAACCTGGCCGTATCCCGGTTTCGGGATATCGTATTCCTTCATTTTTACTGTGCTGTCACCAGGCAGCATCGCACCTTTCATTTTTCCTTCCATAATATTTCCCCCTTATTTTTTTATTTATATAAATGGAACTTTATTTTTCGATATAGCCGTTTTCGTCCCACAGCTTGTGCCAGTTGTCACCGCAGCCTTCCCACAAAAAAACCTGACCTTTTATGAGGCGGCAGTTTCTGTCGTCATCCGCAATAGCTTTCATCTCAGCTTCTGTGAGCGGGTCACTCATAAGACATTCCAAATTGGATACAATGTTACGTTCTTTTGTGGAGAACGGAATCGGCACATGACCGCGCTGGTTTGCCCATTTAAGGCAGATCGCGGCTGGATGGCAGTTGTGTGCGGCAGCGGCAGCCTTTACTGACGGCATTTCCATATCCACAACGTCATCGGCAGTGGTGTCGCGTTCAGGTCTGTTCGGAGAGCCGAGCGGACAATAACCGATAATACCGATACCCTGCGACTTTACATAATCGTAAAACTCTTTCTGCTGGAACGAAGGATGAAGCTCCATCTCATTGAAAGAAGGCTTTATGCGGCAGTCGCGCAAAACAAGTTCAAGTTTGGGTTTTGTCATATTGCTTACACCAAGATGGCGTACAAGACCTGCGTCAACAAGTTTTTCAAGCTCATGCCACAGTGTCATGAATTCCTCATGGATGTAAGGACGGGCAGAAGCCGCACGGCTCGTAACGTCGCAATGAGCCTCGTGCGCATTCGGAAACGGCCAGTGCACAAGATACAAATCCAAATAATCAAGCCCAAAATCGGAAAGCGATTTTTTGAAAGTTTCGGTACAGACACCGGGAGCATGCTTGTCGTTCCAAAGCTTGCTCGTAATCCAAAGTTCCTCGCGCTTAAGAGCAGGAAGTCCGTCTATCTTGCCGCTCATTGCGCGGTTAAGAACCTGACCTATTTCTTTTTCGTTACCGTAAACAGCGGCGCAGTCGATATGGCGGTAGCCGGCTTTGAGCGCAAGCTCAACAGATGCCGAAACCAAATCCGCATCGGCATGGTCACTTCCGAATGTACCAAAACCTACTGCCGGTATACCAAACTCCATTTTTTTATCAAAACATATGCTTTTCATCGTGTTTTCCTTCTATATACTACAACTTTATAAATCTGCTTACGCATGTTGCCCCAAGACCCTTGTACGAAGCGTCGAATACTATTTCGACCGCCTTGCTCAAATCCATTCCGTCTGTGCACTCAACAGCTTCAGGGTACATTTTTACGCTGCTGCCCTTCTTTACATAAAGAGGCAGCCTTGCAAGAGGACTCCTAACACCTTTAAGCCAACGACCTTCAGATTCCAGTGTTTCGCCAGTCCAAAAATCGACCCAGCTGCCGGCAGGGAGATAAACATCACGCACACCCTCGCTGTTCATCACAGGAGCGACAAGAAAAGCGTCACCAAAGTAATATTCATCGTCTATATTCCAGCACATCGGATCATCCGCATGATGGAATATGAGCGCGCGAAGAACCGGATAACCTGTTTCTGTCGCTTTTTTGCCCTGTTCAACAATATACGGAATAAGCGCATAGCGCAGTTTGAGCCACTCACGGACAGTATCCGCCACGGCAGGATACTCATACGGCTCACGCGAATAAGAACCGTGATAACGCAGATGGGACGAGAAAACTCCGAACTGTGTCCAGCGGACATACAGATCGTCAGCAGGCTTGCTGTTCATAAAGCTTGGCAGTCCGTGGAATCCCGGAACATCGTGGCTCCAAAAACCAAAGCCTGAAACTCCGGCATGAAGTCCACCGCGGAGAGCACCCGCCATTCCGTCCCAAGTACTTGCGCAGTCACCGCTCCAATGTACAGGATAACGCTGACAACCGATCCAGCCGGCACGCGCCCAGATAAGAGCATTGCGACCTTTTACACGCCGGCTAACCTCAAATGCCGCCTTCTGGTAAAGAAGCGAATACATATTGTGAAGCTTTTTGTACGGAAGCCCCATATAGTCGGCCTTCGGATCGATTACCTCGCCAAAGTCCGTCTTTATGGCGGAAACACCACGCTTCAAGAGTCCTTCCAAAAGCCCCTGATACCACTCAACAGCTTTAGGATTCGTAAAATCTATGTTACCGTCAAACTCAACATCGCTGAAATTTGAACCCAATGATTCCAGTTTTTCTTTAGGCGGTGCAAAATAACGGTTTTTCTTTGCTGTCTCATAATACTTTGTATCACGCGCAATACTCGGAAGCTGCCATAGGCAGATTTTTACACCGTTCTTTTTCATTTCCGCAAGATAGCCGTCCGGGTCAGGAAAACGCTCATCGCTGAATGTCCACTCACACTTCCAGTCAGTCTTGAACCAGCCTGTATCGAGGTGGAGAACATCAAGCGGAAAGTGTCCGTCGCGCATCTTTTTGACTACAGTGCGTGTTTCGTCGGCAGAAAAATACGTCATCTTTGCCATCCATGTTCCGTATGACCACATCGGAACATCTGACGGAAAGCCCGTAAGACGGCGGTAGTTTTTTACAATCTCTTCGACGCTGCCGCCGCCTATTATAAAGATGTCGAGAGCATCATCTTCCACAAGAGCCTGAGCAGCCCGCGTAGAGATATCCGCAAGTGAAAGCCGCACATGAGAAGATGTCATTATAAGAACACCATATCCCCTGCTGGATATATAGAAAGGAACATTCTTGTATGCACGGCGGCTGTTGTTGCCGAGACCGTCGGTATTCTCAAGAACAAAGGTCTTTCCGGCAAGGTTCATACCCGCAAAACGTTCGCCTGTACCGGCATATTTTTCGGCGGGAAGCGACTTTAGCGAATAGAGCCATCTGTCCGTAGTACCGTCTTTTTCTACATAGCCGAGGCTGAAAGATTCGTTCTGATGCGGGAAGAAAGTATCATATCCAGCAAACGGAACTTCTGTCCTGCCGTCGGGAAATACGGATGCCTCAAAAACAAGAGGCGGTTCTGGCTGAAGATCACTCCAAATTTCGCGTTTTTCCTGCTTGGTATTTATAAATGCGCGTTTAACGCCGTCTTTATCCTTAATAAGCCAGCCTTCTGCAGAACCGGTGACGGCCTCGACAAAAAGCGGAGTCTGCTTTAAGTCCGGCGCAAAACTAATCATAGGATTGGCTGTGTCATCAGGAAGTGTACTGCTGCCTGCAGTAATACGTATCAGCTTGTCACCGTAAGCACGAAAAACCACGTCCTTAAGTACAGGAGCCTCATCTTCTGCAGGAAACAGGAACATGTTCTTCAGGACCTGTCTTACAAACGGAACTTTTACAACGGCAGCCCCATCGGTATCAGTTGCGGAAACAGGAAGCCCCGCACGAAATATCCTGTCACGGACAGCATCGGGTGCATCCTGATCGAGCATATCAAAAACAAAACGATTAGTCTGTTTCATACAAATCAGCCTTTAACTGCTCCGTTGTAGGAACCCATAGTTATCTGTTTCTGGAAGAACAGGAACAGAAGGATAGGAACAGAAGCAGCGCACAAAATAGCCGCCATCAGGATAGGATCCTTTAGTCCGTACTGACCTTTGAGCATACCGAGAGAATGAGTTATAGTCCTCATGTCCGCATTCTGCAGGAGCAGCATCGAAAAAGGCAGCTCGTTCCACATGGACTGTGTACCTATAATGGTTATAACAACAATCATCGGCTGTGCAATCGGGACCATAATGCGGAAGAGCATCTGGTCGAGCCTTGCGCCGTCAAGTCTCGCCGATTCTACAAGCGACATAGGAACCGTAGAATAGTACGTTGTCATAATATAAGTACCGAACGGACTGAAATACGCAACCCAAACCAGAATAAGCCCAAAATAGTTGTTTACAAGCTTAAGCGTGCGGCAAATCTGGAATATCTGCATAGAAAGCAGCATCTGCGGGAATATCATAAGAAAGAGTACGGCAAGGAACAGAGTAAGCCGACCCTTGAACCGGAGTCTTCCGAATGCAAATCCGGCCGAAACACAGATAAAAAGATAAAAAGCAAGTCCCAGCGGAATGACGAGCAATGTGTTCAAAAAGTATTTGAGCATATTGCCGTTTTTCCAAACATAGGAATAGTTGTCAAAAGTAAGCTTTGCCGGAAAACCCAGCTTGTTCGTAACGTATTCTTCGGGAGTCTTGATACTCGTTATGACACTGAAGAAAATCGGATATAAGGATACAAAGGCACAAACAGTCAAAAACACATACATAAGTGTCTTGAGATATCTTTCGTAGCTGTTGCTCATTCTGCTTCCTCCTTCATAAGCTTTATCTGGAATACGGCAATTATTGCGCAGAATATGAACAATACGCTTGCCCATGCACTTGCATAACCCATCTTGAATGCGACAAAACCGGATGTATAAATACCGTACTCAAGAGTGAACGTCGCAAATCCCGGACCACCGTTCGTAAATGTGTAGATAAAAGAGAAAGCGCGGGCAAGTACTTCGATGAACGAAAGGACAACCCAGAACTCAATCGAAAAACGGATGGACGGCAGCGTAACATTAAAGAATGTCTTCCACCATTTTGCGCCGTCGATTTTTGCGGCATCGTACAAAGATTCATCAATACTGCTCATCGCAGCAAGAAAGAAGATACAGCCAAAGCCCAGACGCAGCCATACACCGTATACAAAACCCAAAGAATTAAGGGCAAGATCAGGTGTCATCAGCCAGTCCTGGGCAAGACTTCCTAGTCCTACAGCATTCAATATATTGTTAATGGGTCCGGTTTTTCTGAACACGATGTTGCAGATTGAACCCATGATTACATACCCAAGAATGTTAGGGAGATAAAGAGCTGCGCGGAAAAATGACCATCCCTTGAGACCTTCTCTGAGGACAGCTGAAACAGTAAGCGGCAGAATTACGCCGAGTGGAATATATAAAAGCAGAATGCCGGTGTTCTTTATGGAACCCCAGAATTTTTCATCCTTAAACATTTCTGCATAGTTTGCAAGACCGATAAAATGAGGTTTTTTAATTCCGTTCCATTTGAAAAAGCTCATAACAATGTTTGCGATTACCGGATACAAAATGAACACGGCAAGAAGTATGAGCAAAGGAGCGATAAGTATATACGGCTCTATAAACTCTGTATTTTTTTTGGAAAGTTTTCTATTCATCTTTTTTCCTGGATAATGGGAAGCTTAAAAAAAGTTCCCAAACTAAAAAAATAGGGATGCGCAGGCTGTCAAAAGACAACCCGCAAACATCCCAAATTATGAAACGTTATCTTGCTTCTCTTGCGTTAACAAGCATTGTCTGACATTTGGCGATGAACTCGTCGATTGATATTGTGCGTGAAACAAAAGCTTCTGTGCAGTATCTGTCAAAGTTGCTGTTAGCATCTTCGTTTGTAAGGATGTTTGTTACATCGAGAGCTGATTTTCTTGCAAGGATTTCGCCTACGATAGGATAACCGAGACTCTTGATATCAGCCTTTTTGTTAACACCGAGCGCGCCTGTTACACCCATGAAGATTGCAGGACCTTCGCCGGATCCGTAAGCCTTAAGAACTCTTGCAGCTGCTTCAGGATTCTTTGACCACTTCATGATTGAATAACCGATACCGCATGGCTGAAGAACCTGGATGTTCTTGTTTGATGCGTTTGTGAAGTTAACTGTAGGATAGTAACCTACGTTATCCTTGCCGAGTGCGTCACAGAATGTTTTCCAGTTGTTTACGTCAGAAAGAAGACCGATGAACATAGCGCCCTTGCCTGCTGCAAAGTTGTCGCCTGCATCTGTGAAATATACTGTTGAAGAAGCTTCGTCATCAACGTAGTTTGTCATAAGTTCTTTCATGATTTCACAAGCTTCCTTGAACTGTGCGTTGCCAACAAAGTCCACATTCTTTGCAAGGTCAGCAACTTTGTCGCCATAGATGTTTGCGATAAAGCAGCGGAAAAGGAAGTCTACAGTGTAAGGACCGCCTGAGAAACCGCCAACGATAGGAGCAATACCTGCTGCCTTGAGTTTTTTACAGTTAGCAAGGAATTCTTCTTTTGTTGCAGGAACTTTTTCAGGATCAATACCGGCTTTTTTAAGAAGAGCCTTGTTTGTATAGATACCGAATCCCTGTGTTGTAAGAGGAACCATGTGAACCGGTTTTTTAGCATCACCGTTTTCTGAACAGAATGCCCAGTTGCCTTCTGCAATTTCACTTCTCCATGAAGAGATGTATTTGTCGAGAGGAAGTGTATAATCATCGAATTCATAAGCCTGAACACCACCGTGGAACATGATGATATCCGGACCTTCTCCTGCCTGAACAGCAGCACGAACGAGCTGATAGTAGTTTTCGCCGTCTGGCTGTGCTACGTGGTTAATCTTGATATCAGGATTGTTCTTTTCGATGAGAGCGTCAATCTGTTCCATAGCGTCTTTAGAAGCGCCGGAACCGCATTTGAAGTCCCATATTGTAATTGTTTTGACACCGGAAGCATCTTTTTTTCCACCGGCCCAAACAGCTGTTGTGAGCATAAGAAGCACACACAAAACCACTGTTAATTTTTTCATTTGATCCTCCTCGAAAGCCTTTCCCTCGGACTTTCATTTTTTATATAAACCGTTAAAACAAATAAAAACAACTTTTTTGTTTAACCGCTTAACTAAGAATAAACCCGCATTTTTTCATTTGTCAAGAAAAAAATTTACTTTTTTTCTGATTTTTTTTGTGCATGCGGGAAACACCAACAATCAGCTGCTTTCCCGCTCCTCAAGATGTGTCTGGATTATCTCATGCGAAGGCTGCATTCGGCGTTTTTCTATTACATCAACCAAAAGCTCTGCAGCCTTTGAGCCGAGCGCATACGCGTTCATATCTATACTTGTTATAGCAGGGCTGTGAACCCTTGTAATCATCGTATTACCGGCACTTACAACCGCCATTTTGTGCGGAACGTTTATTTTTTGTTCACGCAGGGCGCGGAGTACACCAACAGCGATCGTGTCGTTAAAGGTTACAACTGCGGTAGCATCCGTCTTTTTCTCAAGTATCCGCATAAACGCCCGGTAGCCTTCTTCCTCAACCATACGTACGTTTACAATATAACTTTCATCATAATCAAGCCCGTTGTCAAGAAAAGCCTGTCTGTAGCCGACCTTTCTGTTTTCACTCTGTGCATACTCGGCAAGACCGTTCACGAGGATTATTTTTTTATGCCCTTTTGAAATAAGATAATTAACGGCAGCGTAATAACCGGCAGTAATATCCGAATCAACGAAATATGTTTCCCCAGCGTTTTTTTCAGGCGTACCGATTATTGTATAAGGGATATTCCGCTCTTTTACGTGTTCTATGTATACGTCGTTAATTCGCGGGTTCATTATGAGTGCACCGTCTATTGGCTGCGTAAGGCTGAAATCCGGATTGGATCCGCCTGACTCGTTGAGATAGTCCGCATAAAGCATAAGCTGATATTTTTTTTCATGCAGAACGTCAAGAACCCCTGTAAGTATATTGTTAAAGAAATAGTCTTCTCTGATGTTCTGAGTTGAAGATGCGTACAATCCGACCGTCCAGGTCCTGTTGCTTGCAAGATTCCTTGCAGTAACATCAGGTCTGTAATCAAGCTCTTTTATGGCCTCAAATATCTTTTCTTTAACTTCAGAACTTATTTTCTTTTTTCCTGACAGCGCATAAGAAACAGTCGCGGCGGAAACCCCGACTTTCTTAGCAACAGTTTCTATAGTGACCTTTTTCATTAAAACCCTTTTAAAATTGCCTCAAACTACTTTGAAACTTCTTTTACTCAAACTAGTTTAGACCGGGTTTTTAAATCCGTCAACCATTATTTCAACAATTTTGTTAAAATTATTTAATTTTCTTAACTTAAAATGCTCTTTTCATTAGTTAAAAACAGATCAAAAACACCATAATGGGTGCATAAGCTCAAAAAAAAAGACCGCATTTCTGCGATCTTTTTTGATATAAAGCCAAAATACTATTTGGCAGTTATGTAATACATAGTTCCTGCAAAATCACCCGGTGTTCTGTGCACAAGAATACCGGCGTTCATCAGCGTACTGCCGCTGAAAGTTCTTCCTTCGAGATATACCGCATCTGCTGCAGCCGCTTCCGACAGTTCCGCGTCAGACATACGGACGACTTCCACTTTGTAGGATTTTGCAGAATCAAGCCCTTCCAGACGCAAACGACGGCTGCGACGGTTGGGTTCCGTAACAACCTGTATAACCGTTACAAGCGACGATTTTTTGTCCTTGGAAACAACCTGCCAGCTGTCCCAGCAACGGTTCCCGGCGTAGGACAAAAGTCTGTAGTAATCACCCTCACGCATCAGTGAACCGAACCGGTGATAAAGCTTTATCTGATATGGAACGGCATTTTTGTCCTCATCTGAAAGCTTTGTTATGTCAAGCTCGTATCCGAATGTTCCTGCAAGTGCAACCATGGCACGCGTTTCAAACGGCGTGGTTCGCCGTGTAATGTGGTTCGGACATACAGAAACGTGTGCACCCATACACGAAAGCGGGTAAACAACAGCTGTTCCTTCCTGCACGGCAAGCCGTTCTATGGCATCGGTGTCGTCGGAGCACCAAATTTGCGGACTGAAGTATATCATCGCGGGATCAAAGCGCGCGCCGCCCGCGGAACAGTTTTCCAAAAGCAGATCTGGAAAATCGGTTACAAGCCGCCCCTGAAGCCGGTACATACCAAGCACATAGCGGTGAAGCACTTCACCCTGCCTGTCCGCCGGCAACGTCGCACTGGCAACCTCACACAACGACCTGTTCATATCCCACTTTACATAATCTATCTTTGCCTCACGGATTACAGCAGAAACCATATTGTAAATGTAGTTGCACACTTCAGGACGGCTGTAGTCAAGCACAAGCTGATTACGTGCAAGAGAGCGTATGCGCCCCGGAACCGACAGCGCCCAGTCGGGATGAGCACGGTACAAGTCCGAATCAGGCGAAACCATCTCCGGCTCAAACCACACACCGAATTTTATTCCCATTTTGTGAACTTCTTCCGAAAGCCGTACAAGTCCGCCGGGAAGTTTTTTTTCGTTCACGAACCAGTCACCGAGCGAAGTATTATCGTCATTGCGTTTTCCGAACCAACCGTCATCAAGCACAAAAAGCTCCACTCCTCTGGCAGCGGCTTCTTTTGCAATGCCAAGCAGCTTGTCAGTGTCAAAATCAAAGTATGCCGCTTCCCAACTGTTCAAAAGGACGGGCCTGTCCTGAAACTTATATTTGCTGCGTATCAAATGGTTTCTGAACAAATCATGATATATGCGGCTCATTCCGCCTATGCCGTCCGCCGAAAAAACAAGCAACGCTTCCGGTGCGGAAAAGCTTGCACCACTCTCCAGCTTCCAGCAGAAGTTGTCGGTTCCTATTCCGGCGGTAACCCGTACGGAGTCGGTACTGTCAAGCTCGGCTTCCATCACAAAGTTGCCGGAATAAACAAGGCTTACGCCGTAAACATTTCCCTGTCTTTGGTCAGCGTTGTGTTCCAAAACCGCCATGAACGGATTCACAAGATGAGATGTTTCACCTCTGCGCGATTCGATTTTGTATGAACCGTAAGAAATCGGACGTCTTTGAATATTGCGTTCCCTTGCCCAGGCGCCGTGAAGAGTAAGAACATCAAGCGCCGGCTCGTTCTCGAACGTTAGTGAAGAAGAAAGAAATTTTGTTAAAAAAAGAGGCTTTTTGCCGGTGTTATGTACACATGAGCTTTTAACAATTACATCAAGCTTTTCAAAAACCGTATAAAAAAGGTGTATTTCTACGGAAGACGGTTTGTCTTCCAGAATTATTTCAAGCGTGGAACAGTCTTTTTCGGATGCAAACACGGCGGGGATTCCGCTTGCAGCTGGCATTCCGTCGAGAACGGGCTTTCCCTGTACAATGCGGTGTGACACATACACAGGATTTACCGTTGTGTAACCGTCTGTTGTGCGAATCTCTATACATGAAGAACGGAAGTCGCCGCAACCGTGTCCTGAAAACTCAAACGGGAATCCACCCATGAACGGAACCCGCTCCCTTTCCATCTTTTCAGGCATAAAAGGATAATCATCCGCTCTGAGAAAATAACAGACATCCTCATCTTCTATCTTTTCGCCATAATAAACATGACCAAGAAATTTATCTTTATCAGCCACAGCCATCACATAGCTGGATGCCGGTGTATCAAGCTTAAAAATGCGTTTTTGCTCATCAAAAAGTATTCCCATTTTTTTCTCCCTGAAAAATTGCTGACAATAAAATAACAATTCGCAATATTTCAAAGAAAACAGAATTGTGTCAAGTGGCAGATTAAAAAATGGATACGGATTCGTCAATAAACAGCGCACGATCAAGTCGTGCGCTTATTTTTTACTTATTCAGAATTGTGATTTCTACGCGTCTATTGCGCGCTTTTCCCGCTTCCGTGGAATTATCAGCAATAGGCTTGTCACCACCGAGTCCTTGAGAGAATATATGATACACATCCTTTACACCTAGTTCGATGAGATAACTGGCAACTGCCGCCGCTCTCTGCTCCGAAAGTTCCTGACGGGCCTTTTTTGTTCCAGCCATTGCCGTGTGTCCGGTAATCAAAAGGTCATTATCAGGGAATGCCTTTAAAAGTTCCGAAATTTTCTGGAGTTTTTGTTTTTCACTTTCCTGTAGCACAGCGGAATCGGGCTTGAACTGAATGTTTTCAATACTGATTGTAATACCTTTTTCAGTTTCCATTACCTGAGTGTTATCAACACCCATTTCTTTGAGCTTGCTCTCAATGTCTTCAACAACAACCGCATTATCGGTTTTAACGTAATCGGTTACTTCGGCCTTTGCAGTTCCTTCAAAAACACCAACAATACCATAAGCCGTTTCTATAACAATTCGGAATTGTTCTTCATAATGATCAATCGCTCCAAGCTCATTGTTCCAGTATATAGTCTGGTTTGAATATCCCATTGTGTTCAAAGGATAATCCATTGTGCGGTCGGCAGGACGCTGCGTGTTTTTAAAGTCCATGTTGTACTTGGCAGATATTTTGTGAAGAGTTTTGCCGTCTTCGGTAACAGTCCCAAGGTATTTGTACTTAACAGTGAACGGAACTTTAAACGGCTTTTCAAGTTTAAAAACGCGCCGTAAATCGTGGGCTTCGTGACCTTCGGCAGTCCAGGTATCACCGACGGAAAGATTTCTGTCAGGAAAAATCGGAACATCACGGACAACGGGCATAAAATATTCGTCACCGATATCAAAAACTCCATATTTGCTTCTGGAAAAAATACTGTGATATTCTTCACCCCAAGAAAAAACCGGCTGCTTCTGCTGGTTATAAGAAGCTTCTGAGGTCATAAAAGTTGCGTCATGAACAGCAGTTCCAT
>JAEEQG010000029.1 GCA_016285185.1 Spirochaetota bacterium | reverse complement strand
GTTAAGGGCAGCCAGGAAAACCTCATAATCTGCACCTTCACCGGTAATTTCTGCATTTCCTGCAAGACCGTTTGCCATAATTGTTAGTGTGTCATTTGTAGAAGTGTCTCCGTCTACGCTTACACAGTTGTAAGTTCCCAAAATTGATTCGTGCAAAGCCTTTGAAAGCATTTGAGATGAAATGGCACAGTCGGTTGTGATAAAGCTGAGCATTGTTCCCATGTTGATATGAATCATTCCGGAGCCCTTGCACATTGTTCCCATGCGGCAGATTTTTCCGCCAAGCTCAAACTCAACCGCACACTCCTTGTAATGTGTGTCTGTTGTCATAATTGCAACGCGAGCTTCTTCGTGCCCCTGCTTGCTAAGTCCTTTCTTGAGCGTTTCGATATTGTTTTCTACTTTTGTTACATCAAACTGAGCACCAATTACACCGGTTGAATAAACAATTACATCTTCGGTTTTAATTCCAAGTGCACCAGCTGCAGCTTTTGCCATACGCAAGGCATTTTCCGCACCCTGAGCACCTGTACAAGTATTTGCATTTCCACTTATTTCAATTGCAGCCTGAGCACGACCATCGGCAAGGTGTTTTTTAGTGATTTTTACACTTTCTGACTGAACACGGTTCTGAGTGTAAACTCCTGCTGCATTACAGGGTACCTCCGAAAATACAAGTGCAGTATCGTTTGTCTTTCGGCTTTCTTTAATTCCAACTCTGATTCCGTTTGCAGTAAAACCTTTTGGTGCACAAACACCACCGTCAATGAAGTTAATTTCGCTCATATATGCCTCTTAAAAGAAATGTATATTTATGCATGAGTAATGAATATTTATACAATAGATAAATATAACACAAAAGAGACAGAAATATCAAGATTCCTTGTGCAAACTGGAATTTGTTATTAAAAACTTATTTTACAAAGCTCCAAAGCGATTTTGGCACATCAGGATTAACGCCTTCGAGTTTGAATAAATCCGGCAGATTCACAAAGGTATAACCTTGTTCTTTCATCATAGGAACGAATTTTTTTACTGCTTCCAGGGTTGCTCTGTTGCCTTCGGAAACGTGAAGCAGGAAAATTGTTCCGTCTTTTGTGCCTTCAATCATAAGCTTGAGTCGTTCTTCGGCTGGAACTTCCGGCTCCCAGTCTTTGCAGCCGTGGCCGCATATAAATGGAAGTGGAATGGCATTATACATTTGTTCGGCAACAGAAATATAAGGCGGACGGAAGAACTGTGGGCGTACACCGGTAATTTCAAAAACGGCATCATCGCATTTCTGAAACTCTTCGCGGATTGCTTCTTCGGACATTTCGGCCATTGCAGGGTGGGTCCAGGAGTGATTCTGAATGTCGCAGCCCATTTTTTGAGCTCTTTCGATTACCTTACGGTTCTGAGGATTGATTTTGTTTCCGATTAAGAAAAAGCTTGCCGGGATTTTTTCTGATTCGAGGTAATCCAGCATGTCATTCATTGTTGTGTCGTTTCCAAGATTTGGCCCGTCATCAAAGCTTAAACAAAGGTATTTACTCATAGTTCTCTTACTCCATCACCGCTGGAACAGGCAAAAAATCCGCCTTCATAGCCAACGATTTTTGTATATTCTGATTGAACATTTTTTATAAACTGTTCAACTTCATCCTTATGAACAAGCGCAATTGCACAACCGCCAAAGCCTGCTCCTGTCATACGTGCGCCAATACAACCTTTTTGTCTGGAGGCGGCATTAACAAGTGTGTCCAGTTCAATTCCGGTAACCTCGTAATCATCACGCAGGGAATTGTGAGACTCATATAAAAGCTTTCCAAGCTCCTGCAAATTGTCTGCCTTTAAGGCTTCTACTGCGCGAAGAACACGGTCGTTTTCTGTAACACAATGGCGAACTCGGCGTAAAATCACTTCATCCTTTATAACAGCCTTACATTCTTCAAACCGGGCTGGAGTAAGGGAACACAAATCGGTCAGAGGAATTGCTGCTGCTTTTAAAATTGCAAGTCCTTCCTCACACTGGGCTCGTCGTTCATTATATTTTGAATCTGCAAGCCGGCGTTTTTTCTTTGTGTTCATTACTATAAAACGGTAATCGCCAAGCTTGAGGGGAACATATTCGTGTTCAACCTTTGCACAGTCAATCAGCTCTGCAGTGTCTTTTTTTCCGGTGGCAATAATGTACTGGTCCATAATTCCGCAGTTTACATTCATAAACTCATGCTCGGATTGCTGTCCCATAAGTGCAATATCTTTTCTGCTGATGTTAAAACCAAAGGTTTCACTAACTGCCCAGGCAAAGCCACACTCCAATGCAGAAGAAGAACTGATTCCGCCGGCACTCGGTACATTGCTTGCAATCAAAACTTCAAAGCCACAAGGGAACTTATAACCCTGCTTTTTCATACAGGAAAGGATTCCGTTTAAAAAGTTTGCATAATCATTTTTCTGGTCAAAAGCAAAATTGTCGTTTGTGTCAAAAGTGTAGGTGCTGTTAAAAAACAAATCGTTGTAGATGATTTTGGAATCATTTCGTTTTCGGATTGCACAATAAAGATACTTGTCTATTGCAGTTGGAAAAACCTTACCGCCGTTGTAGTCAATGTGTTCTCCGATGATGTTGATTCTTGCGGGAGAGGCAAACATTCTTATTTCGTTGCTGTTTCCGCTTTGAGCTTTATCGCCATAGATTTTGATGAAGTTTTCTTTTAACAGTTCTGGAGTTACTTCAAATCGTTCCTTTTTACTGGACATGTTCGTTCCTTTATACAGTTTAGTATTTAATCACTTTATAGTCTTTTGCTTTTACGCGGCGTGCATAATCAAAAACATCTGTAAGGGGAGTGTTAAAAATCATACCGCCTACAGAAAGCTTACCGGGTGCATCGGGCAAAAAGTTTACGTTGTGAATGTCGCTGCCGCTTGTTACAGGAAAATCGTATTCTTTTGCATAAAGCTCGGCAAGTACGTTTTCAGAAGCCTTGTTCCCGGCGTTGTAAATCTCTACACCGTGTACGTCGTGCGGATGGAGGTGAATTGCCTGAATGTAGTTGCGCATACGGAAGGGGTGCGCCTGAATCATAAGACCGTTGACTTCGTTTACTGCATTAAAAAGCTCGGTGTGGTTCCAGTGTTCAATTTCCGGATGAGCCAGAAGCCAGGCCTTGTCAAAACCGTAAACAAGGTAGTCGTCGCCTTGAAAGGTTTGTTCAATACCGAAGAAAACCTTAAACTCCTTTGCAGTTCCGGTAAGATGATTTTCTTCGTTGAAAGCTGCCGCTGCTTCAAAGGCTTTTTCGTAACCGCTGCAATAAGTGTTTATTCTTGTTTTCCATTCGGCTTCGTTGGCACGTGGAGCAGCGGTGTTTCCGCCAAAAAAGTGGTCTGTAACAAAAATACCTGAATAACCGGCTTCAAAAAGTGGTTTTATATAATCTGATCCGGAAGAATGGCCGCAGGCGCTTCCTTCCAGTGTGTGTAAATGTGTTTCGTACTTGTACGTTTCCATAATGCTTTGATTATATAGTATTTACAAAACGTAAGAAAGGGGGAGGTAATTGCACGTACAAATATATTATTGTACACTCAAATTATCTATGGAAAAAAAGCCCGCTGTTTATATTGGAAACACACAAAGTCTCACAGATAAGGATTTATTTGAAAGAATGTATGATAGTGTTTCGTTGTTCAGGCAGCAGAAAATAGACAGAATGAAGCACCCTGAGGATAAAATACGTTCTTTGGGGGCGGGGTTACTTTTACAGAAGGCTCTTAGTGATTATGGGATTGATGAAAAAACTGCTGCCTTTGAAACTAACAGTAATGGCAAACCGTTTATAAACTATAGCAATAATAAAACAGTGCAATTTAATCTTTCTCATTCCGGCGATTATGCAATGTGCATTATTGGAAATAGTCCTGTTGGGTGTGATGTTGAGCGGGTTCGGAAAATTGATTTAATGCTTGCCGACCGTTTTTTTGCTCAGTCAGAAAAAGAGATGATATTGAGCCAGACCACTGAAGATGACAAGATCAATACTTTTTTCCGGTTATGGACGCTTAAGGAAAGCTATGTAAAAGCAGAAGGGCAGGGACTATCTATTGGTCTTAATTCTTTTGCAGTACAGCCTGATTATAATAAAATACTCCGTGATAATGTTGAGGTTGC
>JAEEQG010000028.1 GCA_016285185.1 Spirochaetota bacterium | reverse complement strand
TTTGCAGCACCTGTTGAGTTAGGAACGATGTTCTGAGCGCCTGCTCTTGAGCGGCGGAGATCACCTTTTCTCTGTGGACCGTCAAGAATCATCTGGTCACCTGTGTAAGCGTGAATTGTTGACATAATACCGCTCTGGATAGGAGCATATTTGTTAAGTGCATCAGCCATAGGAGCCAAGCAGTTTGTTGTACAAGAAGCAGCAGAAATAACATTGTCGCCTTTCTTGAGTGATTTGTGGTTTACGTTGTAAACGATTGTAGGAAGATCGTTTCCTGCAGGAGCAGATATAACAACTTTCTTAGCACCGGCTGTGATGTGAGCCATTGATTTTTCTTTGGATGTGTAAAAACCTGTACATTCAAGAACAACATCTACACCGATTTTTCCCCAAGGCAGCTCTGCTGCATTAGGCATCTTATAGATAACAATTTTTTTGCCGTCTACTTTGATGTAGTTATCTTCGCCTTCGCCATCGTTAGATTCTACTGTGTGAATGCCTTCGCCATATTTACCGGCAAAGCCACCCTGTGCTGTATCATACTTCAAAAGGTGAGCAAGCATTTTTGGACTTGTCAAATCGTTGATAGCTACAACTTCATAACCCTTTGCACCAAACATCTGGCGGAAAGCCAAGCGGCCGATACGACCGAAACCATTAATAGCAACTCTTACATCTGCCATTGTATATCTCCTAAATATTTTAGATTAGTATTTGGACCTTTCTTTATCGAATTGTATGTTTTTGAGTAATTTATGTCAATAGACTTAACAGATTCGTAAAATCTGTAATAATAAAGGAGAAAACTAAAACAGATTCAATTAGGTTACTTATTTGCAGTCCATATCCTGCGGAAAAAAGACCGGATACCACTTTGACGAATCGGACATCTCCTGTGCGACCTGTCCCAGTTTTACTTTTGCCGTCGTCTCACCGAGAACATACGAAATACCGCCTGCCGTAATCGCCGCTCCTTCTGCCTTTAGTGCGACACCTACCATGGCATGTGAATAAGCCGGTGAAATAAAGAACACAGTATCATAGTTCATATTGCGGAGCATAACTGCCAACAGCATGGAACGGCTGTCACAGTCACCACCTTTGCCGCAGATCAAATCAGGCAATGAGGTAAAATCACTACCGAGCAAGTCCCTTTCATAATCAAAACCTTGAGTCCACTGCAAAAGAGTTTCTGCAAGTTCAAAGCGGTCGTTTATCCCGTTTTCACCGAAAGTAAGCTCATTCTGCACATCAAAGCTGACCTTACGCAGACGGCGGTACGCATCACGATACACAATGCGGTAAAAACGTTCACTTGCTTCCTTTGCAATGCCATACTCGGACTGATTGACCAATATCGTGAATTCGCGCTCAATGACGTACTGATTGGCTTCACCGTCTATTTCATCAATCGTTGTGTTAATCGTTTTTCCTGCAATCTCAAGCTGTATTTCTTTTGTTTTTTCGCGCGGATAAACAAAAGAAGTCATCGGACCTGATTCATAAAAAGAACCGGTATCTGTACATACACTGTCCAGTGCCGAAATTATCTCAGTTTCGCAAATCATTGCTTTGTTTTCGTCAAGGTTGTCAGGATAAAATCCAAGCATAACGTACCAGCCTTTTTGGTACGGCAGTTCGAGCGAAACAGCCCAGCCAATATATTTGGCATCTTTGGCAAAATTGAGTTCCACGCTGGAAACCGCACATTCTCTATTGCGCCAGTATAAAAATGTCGATTCGCCGCTTCCCTTAAGCTTGCTGATTACATCATCCAAAGCTTTTTCAGCATTGTCATATCTTTTGCGCTCGTATGTTGAAATAACAAGATCCACCGGCAAAACGGAGCTTGCAAACTGATAGCGGTCATTACCGTTACCGTCGGTCATGGTAAAATCCTCCGGTAAATCAAGAGCATAATTCCATTTATCAGAATTCAAAAGCAGAGCATCGGCTGGTTTGGCTGCAGACAGTAAAAATCCCAGAACAGTAATAAAAATGATACTCTTTTTCACAGTGCATGTACTCCTTGTTTTGCAACAGCAAAAATGCTATTGTTTGAAAATGCAGAGCTTTCCAATTCTCTATGAAGATGACCATCTTCTTATTATAAACAAACAAAGCGGCATTGCGGTACAGGGTGGAGAAGGAATTTTTCATTCTGTCGACAATCTTTTGTCTGAACAGATGAACCAAAAAATATATCTTGTCCACAGGCTCGACAAAGACACGGCAGGGATTCTAGTTACTGCAAAGGATCCACAGACTGCAGCCGAATATACCAAATTATTCGCCGAAAAAAACATAACAAAAGAATATGTCGCTATCTGCACAGGATACCCTTCTTCTTCAAGCGGAAAAATCAGTGATTTTATTGAACATCATGGAGTTAAAAAGGAAGCCCTTACTTATTACAGCACAATAAAACATACAAAAAAGGAAATTGCCGGTCAGACTTATGATTTTTCCATGCTCAAACTCTCTCTCGGCACAGGAAGAATGCATCAGATAAGAATCCATCTTCAAAATACAGGCACACCGATTATTGCCGATGACAAATACGGCGATTTTAAGATCAACAAACTTTTAAAAAAAGAATTCGGAATAAAAAAACTTCAACTTGCAGCTGTAAAACTAACTCTGCCCGTTAACGGCAAACAAACCGCATTTGAGATCCCACTGCCTCCTCATATGCAGTCAGTGGAACAGTCACTTTTTGTATAATTAAAAATCAGTTTAAAAATAAAGAAGCCCGGCGACTACCTACTTTCCCACTGTTGCAGCAGTATCATCGGCGTAAAAGAGCTTGACTTCCGTGTTCGGAATGGGAACGGGTATTGCCTCTTCACAATAATCACCGGGCATTAATAACG
>JAEEQG010000001.1 GCA_016285185.1 Spirochaetota bacterium | reverse complement strand
CAGCGTTCCTTGCTGCGCCTTCGTCATCGCCTGTAATCATCACACAGTTTTTGATACCGCTTTGATGCAGCTTTGTTATGATTTCAGGCGCATTCTTTCGTACAGGGTCGTTGACCGCAAAAATGCCTATGAGCTCTTTTTCTTCCGCAAGATACAAAAGCGATTCGCCGTTTTTAAGCGCATCTTTCTGAATTTTCTTAAGCTCTTCCGGCTCCTGCACCTTTTCATCATCAAAAACAAAATGGCGGCTGCCGATTACGAGCTTTTTTCCGTTCAGCTTAGTCGCAATTCCATGCGCTACGATGTATTCAACCTTTGCATGATTTTCAGGATGAAAAAGACCGCGCTCGTCAGCGGCCTTTACCACGGCAGCCGCGACAGGGTGGGCAAAATGCTCTTCAAGACAGGCTGCGGTTGCAAGCACATCATCTTCAGTACGTCCGCCGAATGTGATAATGCGTGAAACAGCAGGAGCAGCCGCAGTCAATGTACCGGTCTTGTCGAATACAACAGTGTCGGCTGCGGAAGCGTCTTCAAGGAACTTGCCGCCTTTAACAATTATGCCGTTCTCGGCAGCTTCTTTCATTGCACTCAAAACCGCAATCGGCGAGGCAAGCTTCATTGCACATGAATAATCCACCATGAGAGTTGCCATAACCTTGCTCATATCGCCCGTAAAAAGCAGAACAGCGAGTGAAAGCAAAAAATTGTACTTTACAAGTGAATCCGCAAGATGTTCCGAGCGCACCTGCGATGAAACCTTGAGAGTCTGAGAATTGTCAATCATTGTGAGGATATTCTGAACCTTTGTCTGACTTCCTACAGCTCGAACCTCAACAAAAAGTTCGCCTTCCTGCACAATAGTTCCGGCAAACACACTGGCACCCTTATGCTTTTCAACTGCAAGCGGTTCACCCGTGATAGAAGCCTGATTAACAAGCCCTTCCCCACGAATAACTGTTCCGTCAACTGGGATCACAGAACCTGTACGCACAGCAACCACATCGCCTTTTTTGATTACGGAAAGCGGCACAGTTTTTTCGGTTTTTCCTTCAACTTTCTGAACCTGATCGTTCTGTGACAGCAGCCTGTCAGCAAGGTCTGAATATGATTTTTTCTTGGTAAAATCTTCTATTACATCACCGATGTTCAATAAAAAGTTGATGTTTGAAGCGGTCTTATTGTCGCCGGAAATCAACGCCATAGAAATGGCAGCCGCATCAAGCACTTCTGACTTGAACGGATTTCCCTCAGCAATCTGCTCAATGCCTTTTAATATACGCGGTCCTAATGACCATATACGCAGAACAAACTGAAGTGGAACCGGCAGAATCTGTTTTATATAGTGCCATGCTGTCATACAGGCAAGGTCAAACAGCAAACTTTCCTGCTCCTGCGGGTCATCCACCGCTTCAAGCATTTCAGTATTCTTAAGATACTTGTCTGAAAGCGCCATAAAATACGCTTTTATGTGTTTTTCTGAAAGTTTTTTTACATCATAAAAAATGAGGAAAGAACCGACAGTGTAATTTACACTTACATCGCTCATTCCCTCCTGGACAGAAAGCAGACTGTAAGCCAGAGCCGCCTGCCGCCTTGAAATTTTTGACTTGTCATAGCGAATACGGATTCGCCCCGGCAGAGAATGCTGAACTGTAAAATCCATAGTAACCTTCTATGTCTTTTTTGTGTCTAATACAGGAATTTATGCTTTTGCCTTGGCGTCGTTTTCTGCCTTTACGTCTTCGGCATCTTCTTTGATTGTTTCAAAATATTCCTTTGCATCGTCTTTGAGCTGAAGACCGCCTGCAACAACCTTTGCACAACCTTTTCTGAATGTGTCAGTTTTGATAATAGCAGCAGCTGCAAGCCCTGCAACAACACCCCAAAGGAATTTTTTTGTACCGTCTGTCATAAAAACCTCCTGACTGATACATAATGTTAGATCAGTCTAATTAGTTATAACTAACAATACACCTTTTTAGAGTTATTTGCAACTAACACAGAGTTTTTTTTTATGAAACTTCTTCTACAATGTAAAGAGGTTCAACACTTCTGTAGTGGCGGCTTGCATAATCAAAATCGTGAATCTGTACTTGCACACTGAACGTCTTGCGCATATTCTCTTCATTTATGATTTCATCAGTCAAACCAAAAAGCGGCTGGCTGTTCTTGTTAAGAATAAGCGCCTTCGTTCCGATTTTCATGGCATGCGCCGGAAAATGCGTGTTCACGATTGCGCAGATGTTCTTTTCTTGCGAAAGCTTTTGAATAAGGTTCAATATTATCAGCTGATTCTTAAAATCAAGGTTAGATTCAGGTTCGTCAAGCACAAGCATTTCGGGGTGCGTTGCAAGAGAGCGTGCAATAAGCACCATCTGAAGCTCGCCGCCGCTCATCTGCGTGCAGAGCTTGTCTTTGAGCCACAGAATGCCGCAGTCTTCCATTGCCTGAATTGCAACTTCTTCGTCTTTTTTAGTCGGCTGGCGGAACATGCCGAGATGCGCACTCCGCCCCATCGTTACCATGTCTAGCGCACTGAACGAAAACACCGAATTCTTAGCCTGCGGAACATACGATATGCGCTTCCAAAGCTCCTTTATCGGAATTTCCGCTATGTTCCTGCCGTCTATCAGCGTTTCGCCGCCGTTCCATTTTTGCAAGCCCATCATGCACTTTAAGAGCGTGGTTTTGCCCACGCCGTTAGAGCCCAGAACGCAAAGAATTTCGCCTGAACTGATATCAAAATTGACGTTTTTCAGAATCGTCCTTGAACTGTTGTGATACGAAAAACTTCCGTTTTTTACTTCAAACTGCATATTTTCTTCCTTATAAATGCATTGTGCTGATTATGCGGAAAGCCCGCCGCTTTTGCGCAGCAACCCGATAAAGAACGGCGCGCCTATTACAGCTGTCAAAATCGAAAGCGGAATTTCTGCACTGCTCGCGCTTCGTGCAAACGTATCGATTATCACCATAAAGCTTGCGCCGAACCCGATGCTCAGCGGCACAACAGTTCTGTTGTTACTGCCCATAAGCATACGCGAAATGTGCGGAATCAAAAGACCAACCCAGCCGACCTGGCCGCACATGCTGACGCAGCTGGCCGTAATCAACGACGATGCGATAATTATCAGCAGACGCAGAAGCTTTATGTTCATGCCCATTGAGCGCGCTTCGTCTTCGTTGAGAGAAAGAATGTTCAAGCGCCAGCGCAGCGCATAAATGATAACAAGCCCAATTATAATACATGGCACGCCGAACAGCAGGCTTCTGTAAGTTACACTCGAAAGACTGCCCATAAGCCAATATGTGATTGACGGCAGCTCGTCTTCGGGGTCTGCCATGTACTTCATAAGCGAAACAAGCGCCTGAAACAGCGACGAAACGACCATACCGCCAAGCACAATCATAATCACGCTGGACTTTCCGCGTATCTTGCTGATTGTATATGTGATAAAGCACGAAACCAAGCCCCACATAAGCGCACAAAGCTGAATGCCGATCAAGTTCCAATGAAACATCATGGCGATAACGGCACCGAACGAAGCGCCGCTTGCAACGCCAAGCGTATCAGGCGTGGCTAGCGGGTTTGAGAACAAGCCCTGAAAAGCCGCGCCCGAACAAGAAAGTCCTGCACCGATTGCAATTGCAAGCAGAATTCGCGGAAGCCGCACCTTAAAGATTACAGTTTTTGCCATCATGTCGCCGGCGTTGCCAGTAATTGCATCTGCAAAAGATTTCAAAATCTGCCACGGCGTAAGCGAATAACGTCCCACGCCAAGGCAAATCAGCGCAACAACAGGTACAAGCAAAAAAGCAAAGCTGATAATCGTGTTCTGCAACTTTTTATTGTTGACGACCATCTTATTTTCCGCTTGCCGCCCGTACAGGATTATAGATTGCCTGCAAGTCTTTTGGCGTCAAATCAACACCGTAAAAGCGCTTGTAATATTCAGTGATTTCTTTGTCCATGTCGATGTCTGCAAAAAGTTCAGGCTGAATCTTTGTTGCAAGCCACTCCAAAACGAGCGGTGTGTCTGATGCAGGCGGAAACCAGCGGTACATACCAAGCGGGAACTTATAAACTTTGCCGTCCTGAACAGCTTTCACAAGACTCCAGTCAACACCTTCAACAGCATTGTTAAGCAAATCTTCTGCAAGACGCGGGCTGAAATTTGTAATAAAAATCATGTCAGGATTCCATTTATAGACCTGCTCCATGTTGATTTTCATCTGACCTTTAGCATCAACCACATTCTTTCCTCCAGGTGTCTCAATCCAGTATTTGCTGAAAAAGTGATGACCGGCCGCAGTCATTGCGGAATCATCATAATTAAAAAGAATCATAACATTCGGTTTTTGGTCTTCAGAAAGGTTTGCAACTCTGTCTTTTATCTTCTTCTCAACTGCATAGCCGTAATCGATAATCTCTTTTGCACGTGCTGTTTTTGAATCATCAGCAAAAATCTGGCTCAAAAGGTCAATCCAGTCAGCATAAGTGTCAATGCAGTGCCATTCTTTGCGTGTTGTTGAAAAAGCAATAGCAGGAATTCCTGCGTTTTCGTAAACCTGGCGTTCTTCGTCATTGCCGGCTGCATAAAACACAACATCCGGCTTGAGCTTGAGAAGCTCTTCAACATTTACTGCGCCGTTCTGCACAAAGCTTGAATCAATTTTTACAACTTCCGGAAAAACTGTGGCAAGATACGAATTCTTCGCAGCCGCCATTGAAGACGGGTGCATTCCCACAAGCCTTTCTGTGCTGCCCATGTACATGCAGTAAACAGACGGCAGCGGCAGAATTGAGCCGATGACGACGCGCTTTATTTCGGCAGGAACAACAACTTCTGCGCCTGTGTGGTCAATTATTGTTCTTGTTGCAGGTGCTTTTGCTTTTTCTGTTTTTGCGCAACCTGCAAGCATAAATACGGCAGCAAGTACTGAAACTGCCTTGATAAGCTTTTTCATAATATGAATCTCCTTTTTTAGTTATGCAAGCGCTACTTGCCACTTGCGGCCCTTGACGGGTTATAAATTGCTTTCAAATCATCTTTTGTAAGCTCAACGCCGTAAAACTTCTTGAAATACGAAATAATTTCGTTATCCATGTCGATATCTGCAAAAAGCTCTGGCTGCATCTGCTTGGCGAACCACTGCAATGCAAGCGGCGTATCTGAACTTGGCGGTGCCCATCTGTACATGCCGAGCGGGTTTTTGTACACCTGCCTTTTCTGAATTGCCTTAATCGAAGACCAGTCGTAGCCGCCGATTGCGTTTGTGTACAAATCTTCCGGCAAGGCTGGTGTAAAATTCGTCAAGAAAATCATGTCAGGGTTCCAGTTGTAGATTTGTTCCATGTTCAGCGAGTTGCTGCCTTTCAGCTCATAAGAAGCGTTGCGCCCTCCGCAAGTTTCGCACCAATATTGGTTGAACATATTGCCGCCGTATGTGGTGATTGAGTTTTCTTCGCAAGCATAAAGATAAAGACAAACAGGGCGCTGCTCATCTGTCAGCTTAGACGTGCGTTCTTTGACCATCTTTTCAACGCTTCTGCCATATTCGATGATTTCTTTTGAGCGGCCTGTGTCGCCGAAGATTTCGCCGAGCAGTGTAATCCAAGAAGCATAAGTTTCAATTGTGTTGTAACCGGCGATTGTCGTTGAAAAACCCACGCAAGGAATTCCGGCTGTGTCGAACATTTCTTTTTCAGCCGTATTCGAAGCATTGTACAGTATCAGATCAGGTTTTAATTCCAAAAGTTGTTCTATATTCACCACGTTGTTCTTTACAAAGCTTGAATCAATGTCGTTGATTTCGGGGTAAAACTTTGCAAGATACGAATTCTTTCCGGCTGCCTTTGAAGACGGGTGCATTCCTACAAGCTTGTACGGACCGCCAAGATAAAGACAGTAAACCGAAGGTAGTGGTAACAGTGAAGAAATCACCACCCTTTCCGGGTTTACCGGAATTGTAATGGTGCTTCCTGTGTGGTCAACGACTGTTTTCGTTGACTGAACCGGGGCAGGCTGTTCTTTTTTGGCACAGCCTGAAAAACACAAAACAAGCGCAGCAATCAAAGTTGCGGCTATTGCTATTTTTTTCATAAAATCTCCTTAACAAAAGTTTCAAATTCCTTAGATAAGAATAATTTTGTTTTATCCCAGCAGATTTTGCTTGAAACCGCCGTATGCGGAAGACCGAAAAACTTAACGCCTTTCGCTTTTGTTTCCGCGGTTAAAAGCTGCTCAACAAGCGGGTCTGCAATAATTTTGTCAGCTTTGCCGCTGTTCAAAAACTTGCGCAATTCAAGCTCGTTCTTAAAAACAAGGTCGCCTTCGCGCTTAATCTGACGCACGCCGTCAAAAATGCTTGCCACGCGCACAGCAATCTTTTTTCCGCTGCGGCGGCTCAATTCTTCAATGTATTCGCGGATTGAATTTGAAATAATCTGGTCACCGGCGATAAGCAGCTTTTCGCAACCGTCAGAAGCTTCAAGCGCATAAGTCTTATCCGGCTTGCATTCACCGCTTTCAAGAAATTCTGCAACACGGCGCAGCACAATTTTGCCGTCGCCAACAGGCGTTCCGCATATAAACGGAATTCCATAAGCGTCTTTCATATATTGCGCCGCCTCAAAGCCGCTTTCTGACACAACAAGGTTCAGCGCAGCTTCGTTTGCCTGTGCAATATTTTTAAGCTTGTTTTCCATGCCGAAACTGTTGAGCACCTTGATTCCAGCTGACTCAAAAAGCGAAATGAACAGCTTTACGTTGTCTGTGTTGCCAAAATCAAGCGGTGTTGTGCCGATCAAGTTTATGGCACGGCTGTTTCCGGCTGCCGCATTTCCGTCAGCGTCTGCTTTTTTCGGGCAAAATTTCCTAAGAAGCGCGGTAATAGCCATCGAAACGCCTTTTGTGTAATACGCAAGGCCTTTCGTATCAAAGCCGAAGCACGGAATTCCAGTCCGCGATTCAAGTTCTGTAGCAATGCCCGCATAGTCCGTGCCGATAACCATCGGAACAGGGCTGCCGAGCAGCGCAACAAATTTCGGGTGCGTATCGTTTACGGCAGCAATAATTCTGTTGACGAGCAAATCATCGTTTCCGAGAATCGCATCCATGTGGCGCAAGCCCGAACAGAACACAAGCGCT
>JAEEQG010000027.1 GCA_016285185.1 Spirochaetota bacterium | reverse complement strand
CGTCATACGAATTATATTTCAATATAAAAGTCATTCCGAACTTGATTCGGAATCTGTTGAAGTGTCCACGGTTTGAAGTTTTTCCCCTAACCTACAAACATCACTGAATACTGAAAATCCTTCTTCCAGGAAACGACGGTGCAGTTCTTCAAAGTTCTTTATATCACCAGCAAAAATTTCCTGATGGTAGAACTTAAAGGCGTCGTCCCAAAGGTATTTGAGGACTTTATCTGCAAACATTTCTTTTGAAATTGTGCTTTCATTTTCCTTGATTTCTGCCTTCACAAACCAACAGCCCAGTCGTTTGTCTTCCATGCTGGAAAGGCCGCTTTCGTTTGATTTTTCGCCGATGACAGCGTTGATTGTTTCCTGAAAACTCTTCCAAGTGATTGAGTGATTGTTCACAGTGATTAAAGCGTCCATCTGATTTGTGTCAGTGCATTCATTTGGAACAAGCTTCATATTCCATCGTCGCTGAAAGGCATTATCCAGCGTAAAAACGTTCTGGTCACTGGTGTTCATTGTGGCGTAGAGAGAAAGATTTGGTGGAAGACGAATGGAGGTATTTTCCGTGTACTCAATATTTCCAATCTGTTTGGTTGTGGACGGAGTCTTTTCCGAATAGCGTTCATTTTCACTGCGGATAAATGCATTGATGTCCAGATTTTCAATGCCGTACGAACTCCAACCGTCAGGACCTCGGTCAAGCAACTGGAACAAGTCTCCAAAGATTGCCGCAGCATTACCACGATTTATTTCTTCAATAATTAAGCAATAGGGTTTACCTGGATTTTTGAGTGCACGCTTTAAGATGCAGGTAAAAGGCCCTGCCTTAAATGGATATTCAAGTCCACTTTCTGTCTGCACTGGAAAAATCTGTCCGACAAAATCTGCATTAGTATATTCCGGATGGAAAACTACACGCATTTTCTGGTCATCTGGAAGGACTTTTGTTTTTTCATCGATTTTGTGGGATTTACCCGAACCAGGTACACCGTAGTAAATTTTTTGGGAGAAGTCCGAAGTGTAAGAAGATGTATTTGATTTATCATAAACTAATGATTCATTATCAAGGCAATCTATTATATCGATTTTATCAAGAAGCTTGGAAATTGTTTCTGAAGTTAACTTCATCTGACCATCTGCATTCTGTAGATTATTTGCCCAACTTAGAAGTTTATTTATCGTTTCAAAAAAAGGTTTTGTCTGGACCCCACAAAATGATTTTATTGTATTGTCGGAAAAAACACTTGCGGCATCTCTCCATGTTTTTTCATCATAAACTGAACTAAACTGACTCATATTATTCTTTATATCTTGTAGTGCAGAAACTATAGACTCATAAGAAAGTGTAAACTCCTTTGCATCTCCTCTGCGTCCGCTATTGCTTATATTGAAACATCCTTTTGTAGATTTGTATGAAAGACCAAAACTTGTTTCAAGGTTTTGAAGAAAGTCGTTAAATAATTCCATAGTATTTACCTCATTAGTATCTGCTTCACGATTTGTTCTGAGACAAGCTGAACGACAGGAACAGCTACACTGTTTCCAAACTGCTGATATGCTTTTGTATCTGACGAAGGAATATGAAATGCTTGAGGAAATCCTTGTAGATTGGCGGCTTCTCGCGGTGTTATTTTTCTTGGGTTTTTGCCGACCTGTTCTATTAAAACTTCACTACCATCTTTATAGTACCTACGTGAAATTGTGCTGGTATAGGGTGATTCACTATTGAACAAACAATAGCCAAAACCATTTCCTTTTTTTTGATTTTCTATTCTTCGTTTTTGATGTCCGGCCCATAATCTGTCAGAAATCGTATATGCATTAGACACTGATTTTTCAAGAATGCTTCCAACTGTTATTTTTTTCTTTTGTGGAATTGGATATAAGAAATTTTCTATTGCGATATCTTCACGCCAAAGCACGATATAAATTCTTGGTCTATTTTGTGGTACACCATAATCTTTTGCACTCAATACCAATTTGGATGCTTCTGTTTTAAGTTTTTGCAGTGAACCGTTTTCAATGATGTCTGAAGATATATTGCATTTATATCCCATTGAAGTAATTGTTTTTAAGACAATTCTAATTGTGTTTCCATTATCATTACTGATTAGACCACGAACATTCTCGAGAAAAACAGCTTTAGGCTTATGTGTACTAAGTATTTCTGCAATATGATAAAAAAGTGTTCCTCTTGTATCTTCAATACCTTTTTTTAAGCCAGCATTGCTGAATGCCTGGCACGGAAATCCCGCACATAAGACATCAAAATGCTCTGGAATCAAAGCTTTTGTTTCATCTTTTGTTATGTCACCAAACGGAACTTCTCCGTAGTTTTCATAGTAGGTCTGTTTTGCGGCATCGTCCCATTCGGAAGAGAAAACACAGCGTCCGCCGTTTGCCTGCATGGCAAGCCGAAAGCCTCCAATTCCTGCGAACAAGTCAATAAATGTAAACGAAGACTTTTTTTTACTTGTGAAAGGAATCTCTTTTGTTTTGAAAAAATTTTCAACTTCGGTGAGTTTTGATTCTTCAAAGTCGAATTTTTCAATTAACTCTATTCTTTTTTGCGTTTTCTGCTCGTTTTCTTCCATCATCAGGTAATGAGTAAGCAGTGCATAGTTTTCTTCATTGCTATTCTTAGGAATAAAAGGTTTAAGCTCTTCGTAGTTTTTCTTTATACGGGAAGAACCTTTCGGGGGCTTTGCGGGGGTGTACCCCGCCGCAGAAGGGGTAGCGGAAGACGGCTTGCCGTCTGGAGTGAGGGGAAGGCTTTCCCCTACTTCGCTTGTACCGTTTAAACCGACGTTTTTGGTGGCAGAAATTGTATTCATATCTGTATTGTTCGCCTTGTCGTTTGTAATCATTTTTTACTCTTGTT
>JAEEQG010000026.1 GCA_016285185.1 Spirochaetota bacterium | reverse complement strand
TTGATGTCAAGCAGTGTAACTGGATCGTCAGAAACAACTGTACCGATGTACTCAGAAAGACATCGGAAAAGATCAACTTCGCAGGAAACTGGAATACCCATCTTTGTAAGGCGGCTGTTTACATAGCAAGGCACAAAACCAAACAGTGTCTGGAATGCCGGCCAGCACTTTCCAGCGATCGCTACGAATTCGCGGTAACCTTTGTGTGCTTCAACCCAGTCAAGGAGAGTAAGTTCATACTGAGCAAGTTTTGCAAGAACTTCAGGTTTTTTGTTTCCAGCTCCAAGTTCTTTTTCCATGTCTTTTACAACATCAGGAATACGCTTGTCACCTGCATGTTTGTTGAATGATTCGAACAGGTCAAGTTCTGAGTTCTCTTCAATTTCAACACCAATGTTGTAAAGCTGTTTGATAGGTGCGTTACATGCAAGGAAGTTGAGAGGACGTGGTCCGAAAGAAATAATCTTGAGGTGGTTCAAAGCATAAACAGCCTTTGCAACAGGTACAAAGTCATGGATCATATCCGCACACTGTTCAGCTGTTCCAACAGGATATTCAGGGATATAAGCCTTGATATTGCGGAGCTTGAGGTTGTAAGAAGCGTTGAGCATACCGCAGTAAGCATCTCCACGACCCTGGATAAGTCCGCCGTTCTTGGATGTTTCTTCTGCTGCTGCACAGAACATCTTAGGACCTTCAAAATGCTTTGCAAGCAATGTTTCAGAAATTTCAGGACCGAAGTTTCCAAGATATACACAAAGTGCGTTACATCCTGCCTTCTTGATATCTTCCAAAGCCTGTACCATGTGAATTTCGGATTCAACGATACAAATCGGGCATTCGTAGATTTCGTCTTTGCCATACTTTTTTGTGTAAGCATCGATAAGAGCTTTTCTTCTGTTTACTGAAAGTGATTCAGGGAAACAGTCGCGGCTTACAGCAACAATTCCGATTTTTATTTTTGGTTTGTTATTCATAAAACTAACCCCTTTTTATTTTTTATAACACTTAGAGTGTTATATTTTCACCAATTAATCCTGCGACAGCTCCGGCTTTTGCTTCTGATGAGTCAGGATGAGCAATAAGCCACTTGTTGCGAGCCCATAAAAGCTTGTCTTCGTCGTTCTTTACTTTTATAGCAGGTTTATCCGTATTTGTTCCCTTAGGAAGAACTACGATTACACGGAATCCGTTTTTTGTACAACCGTCTTTTTTGTCGTTTACGCCATTGCACGGAGCATAGTGTCCGGTTGTTTCGTAAAGCTGAACTACGGTTCCAGCAGGAGCATAGAATGCTTCAACTTCTTTTGTATTAAGTGTGTTGTTCTTTATTTTCTGAACGGAAGCCAAAAGGAAAACAACATCATTAGCCGGAATGTTGATTTCAGAATCACGGTGATATTCAACACAATTCAATTTTGTGTTATTACCGTTGCAGTAACCGATCTGAACAGGCATTCCTCCGTAGATATTGTCAGCAATCTCCTTTGCAACCGGCAAAGATTCCAAACCTTTGTCTGTAGGCTCGTAAATTACTGCATTGTCGGGTTTTTCAGTTGTTTTTTCCAGCTTGTCAAGCAGGTCTTTTACATCAAAACCCGTCAGCACCTTTCCGTATACGGAAAAGGAAGCATCAAAAACTGATTGGATTTTCATATTGCACCTCAAAAGTTTACATTACGTTTTTTTATAAAAACATCTTTATTAGGATAATTCAACTTTTGTGCAATTACAAGTAAAATCTTCTAAAATTTTACAGCACGCCTTACAGTTGTATTTTATATGAGAGGTTTTGTTGTCAAAAGAAATTCGCTGAAATATATTTCCTGCTTTTTTGCAGGAAATTCATTCAGCTTAATTTATAAATCTTAGTCTTTTTCCGTATCGTAAACGTTTATGTGCAAATCTTTAAGCTGCTGTTCGTCTACAGGGCTCGGGCACTCGTCCATCGGAGACATCGCGAGATTATTCTTTGGGAATGCGATTACCTCATGGATTGATTCCTCATGGCACATAAGCATTACAAGACGGTCAAGACCAGGAGCGATTCCTCCGTGCGGTGGAGCACCGAACTTGAATGCCTGTACCAAAAAGCCGAACGCTTTTTCCGCACGCTCGCGGCTGTAACCGACAATCTCAAAAATGCGCTCCTGCAAAGCAGGGTCGTTGATACGCATTGAACCGGAAGCCAATTCGTAACCGTTGAGTACGAGGTCGTACAAATCGCCTTTTACTGCACCCGGGTCAGACTCGAGAGTATCCCAGTACTGCTTTTGTGGAAGTGTGAACATGTGGTGTTCTGTTTCCCAGTGCTTTTCGTCTTCGTTCCATGCAAAGTACGGGAAATCTATAATCCAAGCAAAGTGGAATTCGTCTTTTGGGTTAAAAAGGTTCAAGTCTTTGCCGAGCTGTTTGCGGACAGCACCTAATGCGGTACATGCAAGCTGCCAGTTTTCATCACTTACGAACAGAATAAGATCGTTCTTTTCAGCACCAAGCTTTCCGCAGATTTCTGATTCTTTTCCGGCATAGAACTTGCTGATTCCGCCTTCGAACACGCCTTCTACATTTACTTTCATCCAGGCAAGACCTTTTGCCTTGTATGTCTTTGCTACGGCTTCAAGTTCTTCGATGTTTTTGCGGCTGTATTTGTCCGCAACGTTTTTTACAACAAGGGCTTTAAGACCGCTTCTCTTGTGGCGCTGTACATCGCGGCCTGCGTTTGCGGCACCAGCCTTGAATGCATTGAAGTCTGCCAAATCAGCCATAAAAGCCGCATCCTGCATCTTCAAATCAAAGCGCAAGTCCGGTTTGTCCGAACCATACCAGTCAAAAGCGTCTTCCCATGCAATGCGGTCAAACTTGGCGGGCAAATCGTAATTCATTGTCTTTTTGAAGATGTACTGCATCATGCCTTCGGTTGTACTAAGCACTTCCTCTCGGTTTGTAAAAGACATTTCCATATCAATTTGAGTAAACTCAGGTTGTCGGTCACCGCGTGCGTCTTCGTCGCGGTAGCAGCGTGCAATCTGAAAGTATTTGTCAAAGCC